>SLKH01000184.1 GCA_007134665.1 Balneolaceae bacterium | reverse complement strand
AGATAAAGCTCTTCATTCATATCTACATTTCGCTGCAGTCGTGCCAGATCGATCATTTCGTTCGGCAACGCCTCAAAACTTTGTTCTGCCTGTTCTTTTCGTTCACGCAGAACCTGAGATCTCGAGAGAAACTGGTTTCTTTGCATTCGAAGCTCAATCAGTCTTCCCTGAATTTCTGCGACCATGCGTGTTCTCTCTGCAGATTCCATTCCCAGATATTCATCGTCCTCAGAGAACACATCCTGGGATAATTCTGAAATTTCATTTTTCAGATCTTCAATCTGATTGTCAAGATAGGCCAACCTTGGCGGGGTCACTTCTCTTTCCCTCACTCCCGGATTTCGCGTCAATATTAAATATCTTTCCCTCTCATATTCCCCCAGAAGTTCCTGAAAGTTTCGAATTTTCGGGGCGACAGCGTTTGAGAAATCATCATTGAGTCCAGGCCGAATCCGGTCCAGTTCCTGCTCCTGATTCTGAATCGCCATTTCCACAGTCTCAAGTTCCAGTTCTACTTCTTCAAGCTGTGCTTCAATTTCATCTCTTCTGTTCACAAGAGTGGCAGCCTGGTTATCCATTCTGACGATACCTGTGTTATCCATAAACTCTTTCAATCTCATTTCAGCTTCTTCAAGCTGCTGTTTAATTTGCTCTCTCTCTCTTTCTAAAAATTCAGTCGTGTATTCTGCTGCCTGCCTGTTTTGCTCTGTTGATGTTTCCACATACAGATGCATTGCGGCATTTATGACAGCGGCGGTTTCAACACGTGAAGGGCTTTCGAAGCTGACTTCTATGACTTCTGAATCGCGATTGATTAATTGAAATCCGATATTTCTTCTTACCTGGGCTGCAACATGATTTACATTAGCAGGAATAAAGCCATCCTCCTCCGTTTCTCTCCATAAAATCGGAAACTCATCCGGGCCTCCGGTCTCAGTTTCCATAATTCTGTTCGCAATTTTTTCAGCAAACGTACGGGATTGAAGTATCTGCAACTCATTGGCTATTTTCGCCCTGACGCCTACTCCGGCCGTTTGTGATACAATTCTTGAGATTTCATTATCTCCGGCATCCCCGACAGTTATGAGCATCGTTCCCTTACTTTGGTATATCGGCGTGAGGGTATTTGCATAAAACCACCCTCCGGTTCCGCTAATTATGATTAACAACATGATCACCCATTTGTACCGGAGAATTGTGGATACAATCATTTTGGGATCTAATCCCATACCACTGCCTGCCTGATTATTTACCTCAGAAGGAGACAAGTACTGATATTGGTTGTCGCCATTTCGGGTTTGCCCATGATCGTTTTTTTGTAATGAATTGGACATTTCTTTTATCCTCGTGTACTCTTTATTTCTATATTAAATGTACTTCTGCGGAAGACATTTTCGCATTCACATGAAGCCATCTTTCATCAGCTAATTTTTATGATAAACGAATATACAGAATATTCACAGCCAATAAGACTGAATTAGTAATTCTTAATGTATATAAAGCTACTTTTACGTCTGAAATTAACGATATGCTGCACAATGAAGTATATTACTTTTTAGGTTCATGAAGTGGTTATTTAAGAACTACGAACATCTTTGATTTATAGTGTATTGTACACTTTATATCCTTCCCGGTGGTAAGTCTTTATCCGGGAGGATTTCCGGGTACAAAAACAAGAATCTGATTGGGCTGATACGAATAGACAGTGACTTTGAATAAATAAGCCGGTTTAAACCCAAGTATAAAATATATTGTCCAAGAGTAACCTCAACATTAGCCTTAACCTTAATACAACCAACAACAAACCACTCACAACATACAGATCAAGATGAGGCTGAAAATGTGGAATTATGGATCCGGAAGCGGACGAAATCCGATAAAGGGAAAAGCTGAATTACGATGGACCGATGGACTGAAAGATCGATTTTCGATTAACTCAAAAAAATCGCCCATCGCAAACCGGTCCATTGATCTTTCGCACATCAGGTTTAATCAGAATTCCGTGTGTGTCCGGGTCAACATGAAATAAACATGGCTGATCTAGATTTTTAGGATGTGATGATTGAATCTGTTTGGATTAGGAGTTTCAAATTGGGAGAAATCCGGATGAAAAATTATGTTAATGATTACATTTAATAAACGACCAATAAAAAACATATTATCGGACAATATGGAACATGATGTAAGGCCATGGGGCGAATATTTTGTCCTGGAAGACAGTGATACCCATAAAGTAAAACGAATTGAAGTAAATCCGGAAGGCAGATTGTCATACCAGTATCATCAGAAAAGATCTGAAGTGTGGACGATCGTGCAGGGGAAAGGAACGATAACCCTTAATGATGAGGTAAACGTGATTCAATCGGGCGATGTCATTGAAATTCCACAAGGAGCCAAACACAGAATTGAAAACAGGGGGGAAGAGGTACTGGTCTTCATTGAGGTGCAGTTAGGGAGTTATTTCGGTGAAGATGATATTGTGAGGATTGAGGATGATTATGACAGGGTGTGAGTTATCAGTTATTAGTTTTGAGTTGTAGGTTAAAGTTGAGGCATAGTTTTCAATTTTTAATATTCAGTTATCAATGCTGAGTCATGAACACCAAAAGCCGACAGAATTTCAGTGTTCGACACTGGGACACCCAGAAATGTCATACTAAGCGACTAATTTAGCCCAAAACAGACGACACTATTTTCAGGGCCCAGAACTTATTCATATTACTACTCCGGTTATGTTGATCAGGAAGAAGGATTCTGGTCTTGATAGGTGGAGGATTAGCATGCTTACTTTCTTTTTTAGTCCAGCTTTAGCGGGGTAACGGTTTAAAAGTAAGAGGCTTAACGCAACTTCCGCAAAATCTTAAAAATTTACCTCAACACTCTTTAAACAACACTTTGTAGTGCTAAATCAATATTTTAGTAACCGGAAACGCTTCTAGTTCTGTGTTCTATTCCACCCCGCCTT
>SLKH01000370.1 GCA_007134665.1 Balneolaceae bacterium | reverse complement strand
TAAAGAATACAGCCCCAAGTACCATCGCTCCGATAATCGATCCTACAAAAGATTCAAAAAGGTCGGCACCCATGCCGGCAACATCACCGACGTTGTCACCTACGTTGTCTGCAATGGTAGCCGGGTTGAGAGGGTGGTCTTCCGGAATTCCCGCTTCGACTTTTCCAACGAGGTCGGCACCAACATCCGCTGCTTTTGTATAGATACCACCTCCAACACGAGCAAAAAGTGCAATTGAGGATGCTCCAAATGAAAAACCGGTAATAACTGTAATAACCAGAGATAGTACGGTCTGAGTTTCGGCACCAGTGGCTTGCGAATGAAGATCAAATTGCCATCCAAAGAATAAGAACAGTAAACTGAGGCCAAGAACTCCAAGGCCCACAACAGCAAGGCCCATCACAGAACCTCCTGAAAATGCAACTTCAAGAGCTTTGCCGAGACTTGTTCGGGCAGCATTGGTGGTTCTGACATTAGCCTTTGTTGCCACTTTCATCCCGATAAACCCGGCTAGGCCGGAACATATCGCACCAACAATAAAAGAGATAGCGATCATGTAGGATGAACCTTCAGTGATATGCCCCTGGTAAGAAAGCAGAATGGCAACCAGGATTACAAAAATGGAAAGTGTCTTGTATTCAGCCCGCAAGAAAGCCATGGCCCCTTCTGAAATATGTCCGGCAATTCGAGCCATATTTTCATCGCCAACATCCTGTTTCGAAACCCAACTTGATTTTATATAGGTAAAGAGCAGCGCCAACAATCCGGCCGCAGGAATTAGATAGAAGATTGTACTCATGGTGATTATTATTTATTTGCGTGATTAGTTAAATCTGTTCATAGCCTGATCAACTCCATCCCGGATGAATACGAGTACAGCTTCAGCTGCTTTATCGAGTGTTTCATCCATGATGATACGTTCTTCAGTTGTAAATGGTGAAAGAACATAATTGGATTGTTGACCACGTGCAAAGTTATTTCCTATTCCGATCCGTAAACGTGGTATTTCATTTGAATGGAGAGAATCGATGATACTGGCTAACCCGTTATGTCCGCCATGGCTTCCTTTGGGGCGGATTCGAATGGTGCCCGGTTCAAGGTTTATATCATCGTAGCAGATCAGGCACTGGTGAAGTGGTTCCCTGTAACGGTCAACTGCTTTTTTCAAAGCTTTACCGCTTCTGTTCATAAAAGTAACAGGTTTAACAAGCTGCACAGGATTCCCTTTAAATTGCCCTTCACCAACCAGGAAGGGGCCGTTCCCAGGCCCGATAGTAATTGAAAGAACATCCGAAACGCGATCGATCAGTTCAAACCCTATATTATGACGGGTCCCGGTGTATTCATTACCGGGATTCCCCAAACCTGCAATTAGTGGCATGATAAAAAAGGTGTTTGAAACAACTGAGGATTACTCTTTATCCTCAGACCCTTCGGCCTCTTCTCCTTCAGGTGCTTCACCTTCTTCAAGTTCAGCTTCTTCTCCTTCCGGCAGTTCACCTTCCTCAAGTTCTTCTTCTTCGATAACAGCAGTTGTCGTGAAGAGGGCTTCTGATTTCGGCGGAGTAACCGTTACGATTGTTCTTGATGGATCATCAAGCGGGGTGATCCCCTCCATGTCAAGTTCAGATACGTGGACAGAATCACCGATTTGAAGATGACTGATATCCACTTCAAACTGAGCCGGAATTACATCAGGTAAAACTTTTACACGTACAATTCGCAATGGCTGGAATACGCGGCCGCCACCATCGGTGACACCTACCGGTATCCCTGTTAAACGAATTGGAACCCGAAGGGATACCCTGTGATTTTCTGCTAAAACATAAAAGTCAGCATGAATCGGGCGATCCGAGATCGGATCGTATTCTACACGTTTCAAGAGAGTATTATAAGTTTCCCCATCAACGGTTAACTCCTGAAGTTTTGTCTGTGGGTTTGACAGGATCTTGTCAAGATCCAGTTCACTTATATGAAAGTGAATATTTTCTTTTACTTCAGGTCCGTACAATACAGAAGGAACACGCAATTCATCGCGGAGTTTCGCGGAAACCTTTTTTCCGGTATCTCTCTTTTCACCTTCCAGTTTAACTATATCTGGCTTCGTCATGACTTGTTAAAATTAAATATTAATCATCAAATAGTGCACTGATCGTGTCGTTTGTATGGATTCTCTGAATCGCTTCAGCAAATATACCAGCGACACTTAAAACTTTGATTTTGGCCGAAGGTTTTCTCAACGGCACCGTATCTGTTACCAATAATTCATCGATTGGTGAATCTTCAATTCTCTGATACGCCGGCCCTGAAAGTATTGGATGTGTACAGGTTGCTGTAATGCTCAAAGCACCCCTATCCTTTAAAGCAACGGCAGCATTGGTAATGGTGCCTGCTGTATCAATCAGATCGTCAACGATCAGTACATGTTTTTTGTCCACTTCACCGATAATATTCATCACTTCTGCGACATTCTGCTTCGGTCTTCGTTTATCGATAAAAGCGAGGCCGGCACCCAGTCTTTTGGAATAGGAGCGGGCCATTTTTAAACTGCCTACGTCCGGAGCGACAACAACAAGGTTATCAATCGGATGTTTAGTAAAATGTTCAACAAAAATTCTGCTTGCATAAAGATGGTCCAGCGGAACATCAAAAAATCCCTGAATCTGTGCCGCATGAAGATCCATGGTTAATATCCTGTCAGCACCGGCTTCTGCGAGTATATTAGCCATCAATTTTGAGGCAATGGATACCCGCGGGCGGTCTTTACGATCCTGTCTTGCATAACCAAAATAGGGAATTACTGCTGTTACCCGCTTGACCGATGCCCGTTTGGCCGCATCAAGTAATAAAAGTAATTCGATGATATTGTCACCAGGCGGTGGTGTCGACTGAATAACAAATACATCTTCTCCCCTGATGCTCTGTTCATACTTCACGTATAACTCACCATCGGAAAACGATCTGATTGTCACTTCACCCAGTGAAGTGCCATAACTTTCAGCTATGGCCCGTGACAGTGCTAAGTTGCTCCTTCCCGCAAATAATGCAAGTGGCGTATCCAAAGGTAAATGGCATCAAGGATTTATAAAACAAAAAGGATGGCTGTTCAGTCATCCTTTTAAATGTGTTGCCCGGGGAGGATTCGAACCCCCACTGACTGGACCAAAACCAGCTGTCCTGCCATTAGACGACCGGGCAAAAAATGTTTTCTTCGACAGAACCCAAAGATAGGGATGTGTACAAAATCAATCAAGAATGAATTGATTTTTTAAACACCTCACATTGATGACAGTTTCTCTGCCAGCAATATCGCTTTAATTGATGTGCAAGCCCTGGGTTTTGCTGGTTATTTTGCAAGGGAAAACCTGATTTTTGAAATGGGTCTAGTATTTTTTTCGGTAATCTGAATTTAGAGTTCAGCCATAAAGTTTTTGATTCGTGTTTCAGGCTTTCCGAAAATAACAAATCCCCGAGCAGATATAGCGCTGGAAGAAAAACAGTAATTTTAAGAATCTCTTGCATCTGTTTGCCGGGCAGGTACTGTTTTTGGATGCGATTGGTTATCATATCCCAGGTTCTGACACCATTTGAAGCAAATTCCCGGAATATCATGTTTTGAATCTGATAGTGATAAGCAGCCGCCTGCCTGATGCGTTTTGACGGCCTGGCGGAAGGGCGCATACCGGTACTTTTCCAGACCGATTTGTTTTCTGTATCCGCTAATGAGATCACATATTCAAGAAATTCATCAAATGCTTCCGGATATGAACCGGCTTCAGTCAGGCGTCTGGAAAGTTGAGCCATCGCGTCTCTGTTATCCGAAATACCGAGTGTTTTATATATACCGGTGATAACAGCAGCTTTCCATGCGGCGGATAATTTTTTACCGGAAGGATAATCACTGAGCAATGATTCAACTTTGTATTCAAAATACTCGTGATGTACTTTGATCAGTTGTTGCTCAAATGCTTTTTCTGAAATGAATGTGAGATTTCCGGAACACGGCAGCACCTCGTTAGCTTCCTTTTGAATAAGAATCCGGTAGAGAGGTTGCCTGATATACCCCGTCAAATTCAGGCGATAAGGTTTGAAGCCGTCTGATGTTCTTGGTATAAAATTGCCGCCCCGCAGGAAAACATGAAGAACTACCGTATCATAGCGGGTATCTCTGTGATGATTATGTTGTACCCATTCACGTTCTGCATCATGAATTTCAACATCGCCATGCCATACCATCTCTCCTGCCTTCAAGCGTGCATGAAGAAAATCCGGGCCTTTACCGGGATTCAGGGAGCCAGGATCTTCAACGACAAGTGCTTTACCACACACTGTTTTCAGATTCCTGTGCTCGAATTGTTGCATATCCCAAATCCACTGAAGCAGAGTTTCCTGGTATCTGCTCTTCCTACTGCGGGACATCCATTTATTCTATTTAAATTTTTCCGATGCTTTCTGAAGTTCAGAAACAGAATCTTTAAACTCCTTTTTTAGCCGGTCAGAATATTGCTGAAGAGCTTTTTCTCCCCGGTTGACAGCTTCTTTACTCTGTCGGTCAACCCAGTCTGAAGCTTTTTTTGCATTTTGATTAATCCAGTCGCGGTTACCTTCGCCGCTGCGTGGTGATAATAGCATTCCGGTGATCACTCCGGCCGCAAAAGCACCGGATACCAGCAGGATATTTCTTAAAGCGTTGTTATCCATGAGAATCGTTATTTTTTAATGAATATTTGATTCAACTATTTCTCGTATAATTGCAAGCAGGCTTGTGTACATCTCTTAAATTTAATTCAGGGAAATTCAATTGATATCAACTGTAACAATCCTGCCTATACAACTAAACCTTTTTCCATTAATTTCGTTTCACATAATCGATGAAAAATGGATAGATTTGAAGAAAAATGGTGACTAATGAGCTTTCATTCAAATAGAATTATACTGATGGACCGCCCACGAATCAGGAGAACGATTAAAAGGATATCCTTTCAGGTTGCGGAAAAGGCTAAACAAGATAGAATATATCTTGTTGGGCTCAATGAAAGGGGATATGCAATTGCACGTGAAATTTATTCTATACTTGAGGAGGCTTTCGATAATGAGGTGGAATTAAATAAACTTGAAATGAATCAATCTGAGAAACAGGTTGAAACGATAAGAAAGAAGTTAAAGTTCAAAAACTCTGTGGTACTGCTTGTAGATGATGTCATGTTTACAGGGCGTACCATGTTTAAGGCTCTGTCATTGCTTTTTGATGAACCGGAATTTACTGTTTATACAGCTGTTTTGGTAGACAGAGGACATTTAACAGTGCCGGTGAAATCCGAATTTATTGGGTTGGAAATTCCAACAAAGCCAAAAGAGCACATAGAAATGACACTTCTTGGCGGTAAAGCAAATGAAGTGTTCTTATATAAGAAATAAATAGAGTTAACTAATCTGGACTATTATGAAAACATTTATTAAGAGTGGACTTGCAATCATCATCCTGTTTGGATTTCTCAATATTGACACAGCAGAGGCAAGGCAGACAGAAGATCTTGTACCTGCTGATACCCTTGATGGATGGAGACTCGGTTGGGTTACCAATTTAAATGGTTCTCAGGCCTCTTACAGAAATTGGTCGAAAGGTGGAATAAATAGTCTAAGTGTTGTCGGATCATCACAATTTACAAGTTTATACAGAAAAGATGCTTTTTCTTATGGACTTAGAATACGGACCAACTTCGGGCAGTCAAGATTCCAGGATGAGGGCGTCAGAAAAACAGATGACCGGATATCAGTTCGGAACCAGTTTTTGTATGATTTGGGTGAAGATCATGTCGATTTTAGTATTTTTGCAAATATCAACTTTGAGACCCAGTTTGCTGAAGGTTATAATTATGGTGCCGGCCCGGAGGGCGAAGATGTTCTGATCTCCAATTTTATGGCACCTGCATACCTGACACAAAATGCCGGTTTGGCTTATATACCTGATGAGAGTTTCTCGATTCAGGCAGGTCTCGGATTGAAACAAACGATTGTCTCGGACACAGATCTGTCACCCCGATATGGGCTCGATGAGGGTGATAATTTTTTCAATGAAGCCGGTTTTACATTTGGAATAATGTATGAGCAATCCCTGATGGAAAATGTAACCTATTTCGGCTATGTCGAAACCTTTTCCAATCTCAACCGGTCGCTTCGCAGAACAGATGTCAACTTTTCAAACAGATTGGTTGGAAGAATTAACGATTATCTCAATATGACATTTCAATTCGATCTGATCTATGACGATGACTTTTCGGATGAAGTCCAATTAAGTCAGGTTTTATCTGCAGGGCTCTCGATTATTCTTTTTTGATTGATTAAATTAAGGGGGCTGATCTCTCGCCGGAAAAATTATTGTACCGCTGTTTTGCTGCAGTTCTGTCGGTTTGATCACATATAAAGTGGAATAAGATTGGGGAGGCAGCTCTCCCCGTTGTGAATCATTATTAATTAATCAGATGCGTACCCCTGAAAGACTCCGGCCCGGGTTAAAAATCCTGGGCCTGCTACCCTTGTATTTTTTAATCAGTATTTTCTGCTTTTACTCTTCAGTATTCGGTTTCCAGGCTGAACCTGACACAACCGTGGCTGATACACTCAGTGCATGGGAGATGAACTGGGTTGCCGGTATAAACGGATCTCAGTCAGTATATTCCAACTGGTCGAAAGGAGGCACCAATTCGATGAGTTTAAGCAGTTCATCGCTGATTCTGCTAAAGTATGAAAAAAATAATTTTGAATATGAGTTCAGAGTCCGCGCGCGCTTTGGAAAAGCGAGAATTCAGGGTCAGGGTGTCCGGAAAACGGAAGATCTAATCAGGATCAGGAATCGGTTTTTGTTTGATATCAACCCGGATGAAGACTCTGATTTCAGGCTTTTTGGTAATGTAAATTTTGAAACTCAATTTTCGGAAGGATTTAACTATGGAGCAGGCCCGGAGGGTGAAGACCTGCTGACTTCAGATTTTCTTGCGCCTGCATATTTTACACAGAATGCCGGTTTGGCATATTTCCCCCAGGCCGACTTCTCCATAGAAGCGGGACTGGGACTGAGGCAAACTATCGTTCAGGATACTACTCTTTCCACAAGGTTTGGTTTGGATGAAGGAGAAGTTTTCCGGCTTGAGGGAGGTATTACGACAGGAATTAATTTTGAACTGGAAGTAATGGATAATATCAAGTATTTAGGTACCCTGGAAACATTCACAAATATTCACAAATCATTTCGCCGAACGGATATCTATTTTTCAAATGAATTCGCAGGAAGGGTGAATGACTACGTGAATGTAACATTTCGGCTGGATATTCTGTATGATGATGACTTTTCCAATAGGCTGCAGCTCAGTCAGGCACTCTCTGCAGGTGTTACCATTGATATCTATTAATTCCACCAACGGTGATGCATGAATAGTTTTTCCAAATATCTTCCGTTGTTGAAAAATGCAATGGAGGAACTGGATAATTGGCGCAACTCATTTGGTGAATTACCCGGTGATGCAGGAGTAGTGCCGGAAATTGCTGATATTGAGAAGCTACTGCCTGAGTTAACAAGAAGGCTGAAAGAGAATTACCCGTTTCATCATCCCTCATATGCGGGGCAGATGCTCAAACCGCCTCATCCGGCAGCCTGGCTGGCTTACTCTCTCTCAATGTCTATCAATCCGAACAATCATGCCCTCGATGGCGGGCCGCCAACTTCAGAAATGGAGAAGGAAGTGATAAAAGATCTTGCAAATATGGCTGGGTACGGATCAGAGTATCTCGGGCATCTCACATCGGGCGGAACCGTCGCCAATCTTGAAGCGCTCTGGATTGCTCGTGAACTGCATCCTGAAAAATGGATTGCTTCCACAGAAAATGCACATTATACACACCAGAGAATGTGCAGGATCCTTAATACCAGGCATGTGACGATACCGGTTTCACCGGAGGGGATGCCGGATATGAATTTTCTTGATGCTCATGCCGGTCAGATCGGCACTGTTGTGGTTACTCTGGGGACGACAGGCGAAGGGATTGTGGAGCCTTTGCACGTTATTAAGCCCTGGGCTGATAAACATGGGATCCGGATACATGTGGATGCAGCTTATGGTGGTTTTTTTAAGCTGGTTGCGGGATTGGAAGGTATTGACCCGGAGCCATGGAAGTTGACCGGACAGGCTGACAGCATTGTAATCGATCCGCATAAACATGGATTACAGCCGTATGGTTGCGGTAGTGTGCTATTCAATGATCCGGCTATCGGAAGGTTTTATCAGCACGATTCGCCATACACCTACTTTACATCCGATGAATTGCACCTTGGGGAAATCACGGTTGAGTGTTCAAGGGCCGGTGCTGCAGCCGCAGCACTATGGTTTACGCTCCGTTTGATTCCGTTACACCAAACCGGCCTGGGTTCCATTTTACTCAAATGCCGGAGAGCTGCTATAAAACTGGCGGAGGGCCTTAATCAATCCGACAAATTCAGGCTTTACAGAGAGCCGGATCTCGACATCGTTTGTTTTTTCCCGGCATCGGAAAAAAAATCAACCAGTGAAGTTTCACGTCTGTCACAGGAGGTTTTTCAAACCCTTATGAAGAGAGATAGAAATCCACTGTTTTTAAGTTTATTCAAGGTCTCTTCCGATACATTCAAAAGCCTGAATCCTGATTACATAATTGACTGTGAACAAACGGTGATTCTGCGGAGTACTTTGATGAAACCGGACCATGAAAATTACATCCCAGAATTGCTGCACAGGCTTGAAGAGTAAATATTAATCCAATAAGCCGGCAGAACATTTTTGTCCTGCGGGCTGGCTGAATGATGAAGTTAAAATTGTCTTGCTAATACAACCGTTTCTCTGAAAGTCCGGTTTCTGCCAGCAGCACTGTTGTAAGCTTCAATAAAAATGATGTAAATCCCGATCCTGTTGAAAACACCATCATTGGATCTTCCGTCCCACGTTAAAGTACCTTCAAATCCTGCAGGATGGGATTCAGTCAGATTACGAATTAACCGGCCGTATCTGTCAAAAATTCTGACCCGGAGAAGGTAATCGGGCTCCTCCAGTTTATAGTTGATGAACAGATTTCTCTTATTGTCGTTACCATCGGGAGAGAAAGGATTTGGTTCAAGTTTAATCCCCGATTCAAGGGGAAGATTTGTTGGGGCCTGGAACAGCGAATTTTTACTTCCGGGAGTTCCTCCCAGTTGAGATGTACTTGAACTCCAGTTGTCAGGATTACCGGATGGTAAATCCGGATTTACCCGTTCCAGTGAAATTCCCCTGGTATCGATCAGGTTTGGATTATGCAATCCGGGGTGATAGTGTACATGGTCTATGATATTGTCCTCATCATCTGTTAATGCAACCGGGCGCCCACTGAGAGTTAAGCCCAAAGTAGAACGCTGAAGACGGATTGTATGAAAGCCTTCAGGGTATGGAATCTCAAAAAATTGTCCAATTCTGCTTTGTTGAAAATGCTGTTCTTTACTCTCCGGATATAATAAAAGATATCCATCAGGCGAAACCCAGGCAGGATGTTCTTGCATAATCGGGATTGTATTTGCAAGCAGGGGATTATCAGGATTATCTGATATCCGGAGTCCGTTGACAGAAACTGCATAGTTTCGGCGATTGAATATTTCAATATATTCTGACTGTCCGGTACTTTGAAATTCAGACGGAGGCAATGGGTCGTACATAATTTCGTTGATGACAAGATCGCCGGGCGATGGAGAAATTGTTAATAATACTTCAGTTTTTTGATTTTGAAGTGGTTCCCCTGACAGGTCAGTCAGGCCGGTAACAGCGAGATGCGTTTGGCCAATCGTTACCGGTTCAGAAAACTGAACCTTTAAACGGGACTCATCAATCAAATCCAGGCCTGTATTTGAAATACGGTCTCCGATAGTGAATCTTGTATTTTGCAGAGATACCGGATCGGGGTTTCGGTTTAAATCGATCTGCAGGGTAAATGGATCAGGGGCATGAATGTTTGTCAGCGAAAATGGTTCAGGGCTTTCGGTAATTTGAATATGATCGATAAAAAAACCGTCTGTATTGGCAGATGTGTACCGAAACAGAAAACCGAAGTATTGCGATTCATTATGTGTATGATCAATTACGATTTCGGAATCGTGAGCCGGAGGATAATTATGTTCCTGAGCCGTATATAACTGCCATTCCCCGTTCCGGTTTCGTGTTACTTTAACCCGGTAACCCTGATTAGGCTGAAGTTCAGATGAAGTTGCAAGAATCTCGTGCTGGATTCCATTATCAAACCGGATCAGGCGGATCCGTTTTGGGTCACCATTTTCACCAGTACGAATAGCATACCCATTAACAAGGCTTCCATCCAGGTAATTTAAATCTTCCCGGTCAGCCATCAGAAAAATGAATGTACGGTTCAGGTTACTTGAAATAAATTCCTGCCTGAAATAAAATTCCCATGAGCCATAGACTGTCGCAGATTTTGTACGCAGTTGTGAACGACTGGGGGCAGGGTCGCTCGAGAGCTGAAGCCGTGTATGGGTATTCTCCCTGCTGAAAATAAAATCATGGAGATCCCCGGTCCATACATTTGGAGTATTAAAATTTTCCGACTCAAAATCCTCATAGAGTATGATATTTTGAGATTGAACATCATTAATTGAGATCAGTAATAAGACAGTCAGATACAGAGTCTGACAGTCCAGGGATAAACATCTCATGAATTTTTCTCTCCAGGTAAATAGTTTGGAAATACAAAGGCCGGGTGATCAAGCCCGGCCTTATAAAAGAAGGACATCGGAGGTACTGTCTCATTCAGTACTTCCGATTTAATGTATCTCTGTGTTCTCTATTTATGTATGATCGACCAAAACCGGAATCCTTACAGAAATAATTAAAAAAGTTCTGAAAATCCGTTTTTGAGTTTCATGAACTGATACCGCATATTCTCAGTATGGTAGAATCAACAGTTCAGGTACCATTCAGAATTACGGATATCAATCTCGGCTTCCAGGAAGCAGAAGGGTTAATTCGATATGAATCAAACAGAGTAGTGATCGAATACAGGATCAAGGATGCTTTGGGCATGTCGATTAAATCGGATGTGAAAGAACTTAATATCGGGATTGGTGAGCTCACTTCAATTGAGATCAAAGACTGGTGGATCACAATGAGGCTGATTTTGTCGGTCAAATCGATGCGTTTGATTGACGAATTGCCAAATTCGCACTCAGGGGAGGTGACCATGAAAATTGCACGAAAACATCGCAAGGCGCTCAGGGATTTTGTCTCCAGTACCCGCCTTGCAATATCAGAGTACAGGCTGAATCAGCTCGAAGATTGACAGGGGACAAGGTTCAGGGTTCAGGGTTCAGGGCACAAGGCGCAGGACTCAGGACTCAAGACTCAAGACTCAAGACTCAAGACTCAGGACTCAGGACTCAGGACTCAGGACTCAGGACTCAATTTTCATTATTCCCGTCCACTCACCCTGCACCCTGAACCTTGCACCCTTATAAAAACTTCTTCACAGCTAACAGCTCTGCATTCAGGATCGCGCCACCAGCAGCACC
>SLKH01000243.1 GCA_007134665.1 Balneolaceae bacterium | reverse complement strand
GTTACGGCTCTCCTCTTGAGCATCCTTTTCACGGTCCCTAAGCAAGTCGCGTTCCCTCTGCTCAAGTGCATCAAGAATACTTTGTGCTTCTTCCAGACTCATAGGGGTTTCCATTTCCTGTTGGTTATCAGAATCTCCACCCTGATCTTGTTGTTGATCCTGGTTTTGATCTTGTTGCTGATCCTGATCCTGTTGCTGCTGATCGTCCTGGTTATCCTGGTCATCATCCTGATCCTGGTTTTGATCCTGCTGCTGCTGTTCCTGCTGTTGTTGCTGCTGGCGCACAGTCAATTCATAATTATGCCGGGCGTCGTTATCATCAGGATTATTCATTAACGCCTGTCTGTAAAAATCTGCAGCCGTTTCCAGCTGTTGTGTTTCTGAATAAAGATTTCCGATGTTATAATCAGCAAGCGATCTTTCTATGGGGTCATCTGTCATTGATTTAAATTGTTCATAGGCTTGCTGAGCATCTTCCACTCTGCCAATCTGAGCCAGTGAATTTCCAAGATTGAAATATAGCCGGGGATCATCCGGATTTGCCTGAATCGCCTGCCTGTAAAGTTCAACTGCAGATGCATAATTACCATTCTCGTAAGCTTCATTTGCTTTACGTGCATCATTCGGGGCAAATGCAAGAAAAAAGACTATGAAAATGATGAATATTCTTTGCATGAATTATAAATCTGTCTGGTTTAAGCGTAATATCCAACGTTCAAATAAGATCAAGATTACATCAATTGTATTAAATTGATTCTGCCACTTCAATTGTTTCGTCATCCATTTGCATATTTGTATAAACTTTGGATACGTCATCATTATCATCAAACATTTCCATCATTTTGAAATTTGACTTTGCTGTATCCGGATTAACTTTCACTTCGGTCATTGGTACTCTGTCCAGTTCGGCAGATTCAATTTCAACACCAAAATCTTCCAGGTTATTTCGGACCTGAAACAGATTCTCTCTCGATGTTGTTACAATAAAAAAATCTTCTTCCCTGGAGATATCTTCAGCCCCGGCATCGATTGCAGAAAGCATCAGCTCCTCTTCATCATGGCCGTCAGCGGCAATACGAATCATGCCAATTTGATCAAACAAATAAGCTACTGATCCGTCAGTTCCCAGGTTTCCACCGAATTTTGTAAAAATATGACGAATCTCACCTACTGTTCGATTGTAATTATTAGTTGTTACCTCGATATAATAAGCTATTCCTCCCGGGCCGTAACCCTCATAGGTTGTTTCCTCATAATTACCAGTTCCGTCATCCAGTTCGCCGGTCCCTTTTTTAATAGCCCGTTCGATATTATCCTTGGGCAGATTTACACCTTTGGCGTTCTCAATAGCAAGTGATAACCTTGGATTATGGTCCGGATCTCCACCGCCCTCACGTGCAGCAACCGTAATTTCACGTATGTGGCGGGTAAAAACTTTTGCGCGTTTGGCATCTTCTTTTGCTTTTTTGTGGCGAATATTCGCCCATTTGGAATGTCCAGCCATTTCGAAACAGGATTGAAGAAGTTTATATTTAAATTACCGTCACAAATATAATGCAATTGTCAAATTTCACCTAATCATGCAAATTGGTGAATAAATTACGATTAATACAAAAACGGTTTATGTAAAATTATATTTGGACCGGATCGTATTTTCAGCAAGAAAGGTTGTATGTTTTAATTATGGGTAAACCGGATGATTGGCTCATATATCAATAATTGAACTGAATAAGTATAATGAATATAGGTATCGTTTGTTACCCGACATTTGGCGGAAGTGGAGTTATCGCTACAGAACTTGCGAAAGGGCTTGCTCAGAAAGATCATAATGTTCATATTTTGAGTTATGCGCGACCTGCACGACTCGATACGTTTCAAACCAACATAGCATATCACGAAGTTGATTTAAGCAGTTACCCGCTCTTTGAGTTCCCCCCGTACGACCTGGCCCTGGCAAACCTCATGGCCAACCTGATACAATATGAAAAGCTGGATGTTCTACACGTGCATTATGCCATTCCACATGCAACAAGTGCTTATCTTGCTAAACAGATTTTGGCAGAAAAAGCAGCACATGTACCTATCATCACGACTTTGCATGGTACTGATATAACTATAGTCGGGAGTGACCCAAGCTACAAACAGGTCGTAGACTTTTCAATTAACCAGAGCGATGGCGTTACTGCTGTATCGGAATTCCTGAAAGAAGAAACCTATCGCAGGTTTGATATCAAAAAGGAAATCAAGGTGATTCCAAACTTTATAGATCTTGAACGGTTCAAGAGAACAAAGAAAGAGCATTTTAAAAAAGCGATTTGTCCGGATGGTGAAAAAGTGGTCGTCCATGTCTCTAATTTCCGGGAAGTAAAGCGGGTTCCGGAAGTTGTCAGTGTATTCCACCGGATTGTAAAAAGTGGAATTGATGCCAAACTGTTAATGGTAGGAGACGGGCCTGACAGAAAAAAGGCTGAAAGCCGCTGCAGAGAACTCGGTGTCTGTGATAAAGTAAGATTCCTCGGAAAACAGGAACAGGTTGAAGAGGTATTATCCATTGCAGACCTCTTCCTTATACCTTCCGGAAGTGAAACTTTTGGCCTTGCAGCGCTCGAAGCCATGAGCTGCAGTGTACCCGTTGTAAGTTCAAATATTGGAGGATTACCTGAAGTCAATATACATGGAGAAACCGGGTATCTGTGTGATCTGGATGATATCGACTGCATGGCAGAATACTCAGTAAAGATACTTAAGGATGAAAAACTTCATGCCAAAATGGCTAAAAATGCCCGCAAACGAGCCGAAATTTTCGAATTGTCCAGGCTTGTCGAAGAATATGAAAATTACTATGAAGAAGTGGCTTCAGGAATGACAGGTAAGTCAGATTGATTTCAACTATTCAAGGCCAGATAAATAGAATCTTGAATTTTTTAAGCCGGATCTGTAAGGAATTTATTTAACTCCGATCTTACTTTAAAAG
>SLKH01000326.1 GCA_007134665.1 Balneolaceae bacterium | reverse complement strand
GACCGGGCTCCCTGGCCAACCCCGCGGCTGTTTGGAAAGCGAATTCTTCTGTCTTCACCCCCCACCCAGGAGCCCATTACCAAATGGGGCATCATGGCAACAAACCAGTTATCAGCACTGTTTTGAGTGGTACCGGTTTTACCGGCAACATCCTGGCGGACATTATATACATTTCTGAGGCGAACACCCGTACCAAAGTAGCCATCTCCACCCCGAATAACACCTCTCATCATATCGATCATCATGTATGCAGTCTCCGGACTGATGACCTCCTGGGTGTATTCCGGGTGATATTCGACGAGAACATTTCCTTCCTTGTCTTCGATCCGGGTAATGGCAACAGGATCGATATGTACACCCTGGTTTGCAAACGTAGTGTATGCGCTTACCAGTTCAAGAAGTGATGACCTGGCGGTTCCTAATACTATTGATGGTACAATTGCTTCGTTACTCATGTTGATCCCAAGATTACCGGCCATCTGGGCTATCATCCTGGTTGCAGAATCAAGATCTTCAAGCCTGTTTGTACCGGGTGCTCCCGCAATTTCAGGCAGGAGCCGCACGGTAACATTATTAAGACTTCTGGCCAGGGCTTCCCGGAGCGGCACCATTTCGGGTCCGTCGGGAACCGACGGGTCTCTTGGCCTCCAGTGATTTCCGGACCGGTCTATAAATGATACCGGATATTTTGAAAATGTGTGATAAGGCATATACCCGTTATCAATCGCAACAGCATAAACAAATGGCTTAAATGTTGAGCCGGTTTGCCTGCGGGACTGATGAACGTGATCGAATTGCCGAGAGCCGTAATCTGAACCACCTACCCATGCCATTACATTACCGTTATTTGGATCAATGGCGACAAAGCCTGCTTCAAGGCGGGTTCTGGCACGTTTTACAGAATCAATAAAGGCTTCATCCGCTTTTAATCTTTCAAAGACAACCGACTCCTGGTTTGTGCCGTACTCACTGAATGCATTATGATAACGGTCTGTTTCCCTGATGAATTGATTTAAAAAGCCTGGAAACTCCTCCCAAAGCCGGTTCATATAATCCCCGCCCGGAGAAGTCCATTCCCGCTCGAAAAGTACCTGAAGAGAGTCAACTTTTTCCCTGAGTGCCCGCTCAGCATGACGTTGCAGCCGGGAATCAATCGTTGTATGAATCGTCAGACCGTCAGCGTAAAGGTCGTACCCGTTCTCTTCTGTCCATTGAATTACCTGTTGACGGATATATTCACCAAAATATCTGCTTTCACGGCCGGATCTTGAAGGAGGTTGATAATTCAAAACAATTTCTTCTTCACGAAGGTTTGAGAAGACTTCAGGTGATAAAAAGCCGTGTTTTACCATCTGTGACATGACGATATTGCGCCTTCTGGTTGCATTGTCAGGATTGATTCTGGGGTTGTAATAAGAAACAGCTCTGAGTGTACCGATGAGAGTAGCTGCCTCGGCTACGGTGAGATCCCGGGCTGGTTTTCCAAAATGGGTTTGAGCTGCCATTTCAATTCCGAAAGCACTGTTGCTGAATTCCACAGTGTTCAGATACATTTCAATGATTTCACTTTTTGTATAATTATTCTCGATCTGAATTGCAGTAATCATTTCGCGGAATTTACGGGTCACTGAAAATTCTCTGCCGATTTCGCGATACAGGTTTCTTGCAAGCTGCTGGCTTATTGTTGATCCGCCCTGAGGCCTTCCCCGAAGTACATGAACCGGTATAGCAAGAGTTCTGTACATATCCATTCCCCAGTGGTTATAGAACCGGTGATCTTCCGTGGCAACCAGGGCATTGATTACATTTGGTGAAATTTCGTCTATCCTTATATCGGTTCGATTCTCGATAAAATACCGGTCGAGAACGGCTCCATCACGGCTTTGAACAACTGATGCGGTAGCTGTACGGGGGTTGTCAAGCATCTCCAGTGACGGAAGCCCCTGGAAAAGATAGATGGTATACGAACCGGCAGCAATGAAAGCTATAAGTAAAACTGACAGTAAACCGATCAGAATGATTTTACCGGTTGAAATTTCAAAGTTTCTATTTTCGCCGTTCTTCTTCTGTTCCCGGATCTTTTTCCTGTATTCCGGGTCATTAAAATATTTTTCGTGGTCAGGTTCCGAAAATTTGCTCATTACGGATTAATTTGCTTTGTGCGGTAAATGGGGCCAGTCTTTTGCTTTTTCCATCCCAGGTAACGAGTTGAAAGTCACCATTCGTATATTTGACTGCAGTGCGATATTGATAAAAAGCGCCACAATTTATATAAGATCCACCTGGATAAGTTTCATGTCTCGGTATATGATCATGGCCACAAATTACAAAATCGATCTCGTTTTTGCTTAAATATTCACTTGCCCACCCATCGAGTCTTCCGGTTCCCGGAACCGGTCGCTTCCGGCAGTAATCCGAAAAGCGTTTCATTAGCTTCAACCCGAAGCCGGGTGGAAGCATAAACTGGTATAAATTAATAAATGTTTTATTTCGCAATAGCCGATGGAGCCATGGCCGGGGCAAATTCATATTTTTGTTTTTTAACCCATCGCCATGCAGAACAATGATCGACTGACTGTTGATATCTAAAACCCTGTATTCGGCTTCTACATCAAACCCGAGATTTGTGAAATAGCCACGTGTCCAGTTATCATGATTTCCGGTTATATACAAAATTGACCCAATAGCAGACATATAGCTTTGAAAATGTTCGAGAAGTTTGTTTCCAAATTCAGGATGGTGATTCCTGTATTCCATCCAGTAGTCGAAAAGATCTCCCAAAAGATATAGCTGAATATGGTTCTGAGTACAATACTCAATTAAACTGATCACATCCTTTTCCAATGCATTATTTCCTGATTTATCGAATGCACCAAGATGGATGTCTGAAACAAAAAGATGTTGTTTCTTCATATTCAGCAGCTATCTTTCGCCATAATGCTATTTACTTCGCGTTATAATAAATTGAACCAATGCTTCAAAATCATCATAACCTTCGTTGACCGGCAATTTTCTTAATCTCTCAAGAGCTTCTTCAGCATGAAGTTCCATAGCTTGACGTGCTTTCAGCATTCCTCCCATGTCGTGAACGAAATGAACAATCCTGTCAACATCTTCGCTTGTTTTTTTTCTCTTTCTCATTAATCTGCGAATCTGAAGCTGCTCAATTTTATTACTCCCTTCCAGTGCTTTGATCAATGGAAGTGTCACTTTCCGTTCCTGTATATCATTTCTCTTCGGTTTTCCGACATCAGCAATACCGTAATCAAACAGATCATCCATAATCTGAAATGAGATTCCAATCTTCATTCCGATTTCCTGTATTTCATGCTGAATATGTTCTTCGTCAGTGGCTGCAATTGCACCGCAATGGCAGCAGGCTGCAATTAAACTTGCCGTTTTTTCTGATATGATCTGGTAGTATCTTTCCTCGGTCATATTAAACAGCCGTGACGTTTTCAGCTGCCTTAATTCACCTTCACTCATTTTTCTGACGGCAGTGGATAATACATGGAGGAGTGCATACTCTTTATGATCGAGGGCTATTAGTAACCCTTTTGAGAGCAGGAAATCACCTAAAAGCACACCGGCCTTATTTTTCCAGAGCTTATTGATACTTAATAATCCGCGGCGTTTATCAGATTCATCCACAACGTCATCATGAATCAAGGTAGCTGTATGCAGCAATTCGATCATCGTTGCCGCTACATAACTTCTGTTATCAATTTCACCGAACATGCGTGCAGTCATAAAGACAAGTGTCGGCCGAACCTCTTTTCCCTTTTGTTTAAGAAGGTAATTGATAATTTTATCCAGTAAATAGACATCTGTTTGAATCGAATCTCTGAAAAATGTTCTGAATTCGTCTATATGAAACTGTACCGGTTTGGTGACCTCTTTCAGGGATCGGGAAAACTTTTTGCCGGAATCAAAAATTTTGGCAGCAGGTTGAGCCATCGTTCGGTGTTAATTGCTTATTTCAATATGAAGTAACAAAGTTAATTAATTATCGGATTAAATATTTGCGCAAAGAACGGTGACTCTTTAGATTTGATCGCTGATTGAAATTAACTGATTAAAAATTAAAAATCATTGAAAATATTACGGTTATAAATCCCGGGTGTCAAATAGTGATATGTGTATTGCATTACTAAATGATATCATCAGGTACCTTAATGCGATGATCTTTATTTTATTAGCCGAAGTGATTCTGAACAACTTACATATTTAACTAATGATAAAAATTGAATTAAATGGTGCTCTCCAATTTGCGGAAAAAAATGACTTCGATGCGGCCAGGGAAATAGCCGATGTAGCATATAGTCAAGTGCTTGAAGGAACAGGTAAAGGGAGCGAATGGCTTGGATGGAGAAGAATATTAAAAGCTCCGAATGAAGATGAACGTAATCGTATAAAAATCAAAGCTGCTAAAATCAGAAAAGATGCCGACCTGTTTATCGTATGTGGTATAGGTGGTTCCTATCTTGGGTCCAAGGCAGTAATTGAAGCTTTAAATGGCCTGCTGCCGAACAGTAAACCTGAGATTCTTTTTGCAGGCCATCATATGAGCGGCCGTTATCTTGAACAACTGCTCAGATACCTGGATGAACCTGATAATGAGGGTAAGCAGAAAAGTGTATATCTCAATGTGATCTCAAAATCAGGCAGTACTCTTGAAACAGCTCTTGCATTCAGAGTTCTCCGAAGCTGGATGGAAGAAACTTATGGTGAAAATGCTGCGGATCGAATCATTGCCACTACCGGGCCGGAAGGCGGGGTACTGAACCAGATGATCAGTCAGTTTGGATATGAAAAATTTGTCATTCCGGATGATGTAGGCGGCCGCTTTTCCGTTCTTACGCCGGTTGGGCTTCTGCCGATCGCTGTTGCGGGAATTGATATAGAAACTCTTTTTTACGGTGCTGTATCTAAATTTGAAGAGTATGAAAGTACAGCAAATGACCTGCTTGATTTTGCATCATTGAGGTATTTGTTTGAAAGATCAGGAAAAGCTCTGGATGTGATCGGTTCTTTTGAACCTGATTTGAATGCATTTACAGGGTGGGTTCAGCAGCTTCTTGGAGAGAGCGAAGGAAAAGAAGGGAAAGGATTATTTCCTGTATCTGCCGCATTTTCTACTGACCTGCACAGTATTGGACAGATGATTCAGCAGGGGAAACGCAATCTGATCGAAACTTTTCTGGTAGTGGAAGAAAGCAGTTCTGAGCTGACAGTGACGGAAAAAGGAGATGATACCGACGGGCTTGAGTATCTTGCAGGCCTGCCGCTTCATGAAATTAACAGAAAAGCCCTGAAAGGTACTACTGAGGCACACATTGACGGCGGTGTGCCAGTTATACATATCTCAATTAAAAAACTGGATGCAAAAAACATCGGGGAATTGATCTATTTTTATGAACTCTTTACAGCCGTATATGTATACATGCACGGCGTAAACCCATTTGATCAGCCAGGTGTTGAGGATTATAAGAAGGCAATGTACCGCAATCTCGGGAAAACATAATGTATGTCTGAAGAAATCAGTAAAAAAAATACTTTTATTGCAATTGCCGGAAATATCGGTGCTGGAAAATCATCTTTGACCGATTTGCTCGCAAAGCACTTCAGGTGGCAAGCATATTTTGAATCGGTAGATAATAATCCGTATTTGTCAGATTTTTATGAAGATATGCGGCGCTGGAGCTTTAATTTGCAGGTCTATTTTTTATCAAGCCGTTTTCAGAAACACAAGGAGATGGTTAAACAGAAGCAGAGCCTGATTCAGGACAGAACAATCTACGAGGATGCTGAGATATTTGCGAAAAACCTGAATGAGATGGGTTTGATGAGTGAAAGGGATTATAAAAATTACAGGTCTCTGTTTAACGAGATGTCCGAATTTCTCCAGCCGCCAGACCTTTTGATCTATTTGAGGGCACAAGTGCCAACTCTTGTACGGCAGATTCAACAACGCGGGCGGCAATATGAAAATTCAATCAGAATAGATTACCTTGAAAGATTGAATCAACTGTATGAAGACTGGATTGACCGTTATCCGCATGAAAAATTAATTATTGATACTGACGATATCGACTATGTTAATGAAAAAGAAGATCTCGGCAAGGTTATTGAACTGATAGAACAGCGCCTGTTCGGGCTTTTCAATTAAATGGTTATTGATCAGATCCATGAGTCAGCCGCCTCAGGAATTGATTTAGACCGTTAAACTTCCTATTTTTGGAAGCTATTGTGATTGACTCAAAATTGACATTTAAAATTCAGGAAATTCCTGAGGGAAAGAGCAGCCGTGAAATTACTCTTTCTCATGACGATTTAACCTTTGAAAACCATGAGTTAAATAAGGCTGTTGTCAGTATTCAGTTTGAGAAGACCACACATTTTATCAATGTGGATTTTAAAGTAGAAGCTGGTTTGATAGTCGTTTGTGACAGGTCTTTGGAATCGTTTGAAAAACAGGTTACAGGGCGATATGAAGTTTTATTTAAACCGGAAGTTGTGGAACCGGCCGAAGGTGAAACATCCAAGGTGAAACAGTTTAACAAACGGGACCTGACGTTAAGTATTGATAATGAAGTTCGTGACACAATTTTGCTCGAACTCCCTGTAAAGATATTGCATCCGAGGTTTTTAGGTGAAGACGGAAATCCGTTGGAATTCGAAACCCGGTCATTTGGTGATATCTCGCCGGATGATGAAGAAATTACTGATCCCAGGTGGGAAGCTTTAAAAAAATTAAAAAACTGAAATAACTAAATACGCATACTGGATTAATGGCACATCCAAAAAGGAAAACGTCGAAATCACGAAGAAATAAAAGGCGCTCACATCACAAAGTGGCGGAAGTAAATCTTGCTGAATGCAAAAATTGCGGTGCCCTGCATCGTTATCATCATGTTTGCATGGAGTGCGGATACTATCGTGGCCGACAAGTGATCAATGTAACTAACTAATTTTAACGTACAATTGATGGTTATTGCTGTAGATGCGGCAGGTGGCGATTATTTTCCGAAAAATCCGGTTCAGGGAGCAATTGATGCGATCGGTGAGAAACAGGATCTGACAATATTACTTGTCGGCCCTGAAGATCTCATAAAGGCCGAATTGAGAAATTACTCCTACGATACAGAGCGAATTCAGATTTTACATGCACCTGATGTAATCGGTATGGATGAATCACCATCCACAGCTGTTAAAAACAAACGAAATTCATCAATTGTTTTAGGATTGAGTGCCCATAAACAGCAGAAGTGTGAAGCTTTTGTCAGTGCAGGTAATACCGGTGCATTACTTGCTGCCTCCATGTTTATCCTTGGTAAACTGGAAGGCGTTCAAAGGCCTACGATAGCTGCAACGATACCGACAATCAAAGGTATTCGATTGCTTATTGATGCAGGTGCCAACCTGGAGCTGAAACCGGAAACTTATCGTCAGTTTGCTCAAATGGGTACCATATACAGCCGGGAAATTATGGGCATCAAAGATCCGACGGTTGGCCTGATTAATGTGGGGGAAGAGCCGGAAAAAGGTACAGAGCTCTTGAAGGAAGTATTTGGAATTCTGAAAGGAATCCCAAATTTCAGAGGGAATATTGAAGGCAGGGATATTTTTAATGCAACTGCAGATATCTTTCTATGTGATGGCCTGATCGGTAATATTTTGCTCAAATTCGGGGAATCGATTCCGTCTACACTTCAAATGATTATCGGAAAGACCATGAAAGAAATGAATCTCGATGCTGATACCCGGGATACTGTTGTCAATATTTTACATAAATCACTTCATGCATTCAATTACGAACATGTTGGTGGAATACCTTTTCTCGGCGTTGACGGTATCAGTATGGTAGGGCATGGTGGAAGTACCCCTGCGGCTGTAAAAAATATGATACTTAATGCATCAAATTGTGTTGAAGCTGGTATCAATAAAAAAATTATAGCATCACTCAAAAATTAGAATCCATCGATTTTTAAATAGATGACACAAAAATTAGTGAAAATTTCTTCCGTGGGGCATTATGTGCCTGATCATGTTTTGTCTAATCATGACCTGGAAAAAATGGTCGATACAAATGATGAATGGATTCGGACAAGGACAGGAATAATAGAACGGAGAATTCTTAAAGATCCCAAAAAAGCTACGGCTTTTATGTCGGCGGAAGCCGGAAAAGAAGCACTTGAAAATGCTGGCGTATCACCGGAAGAATTGGATGCAATTATAGTTGCGACAGTAACACCCGATTATCTGTTTCCGGCAACTGCCTGCCTGGTTCAAAAAACTATTGGTGCTGAAAATGCATATGGTTTTGATCTCTCGGCAGCCTGTTCAGGGTTTATTTATGCACTTTCAACCGGCTCAATGATGATTGAATCTGGAAGGTACAAGAAAGTGCTCGTAATTGGGGCAGATAAAATGAGTTCTATTATCGACTATACCGACAGAACAACATGTATCATATTCGGAGATGCGGCCGGTGCTGTATTACTCGAGCCATCAGAGGATGAAACCGGAATTATCGATTTTGTTCAGCATACCGAAGGCGATCAGGATAATTTTCTGTTCCAGGAAGCCGGAGGCAGTTTGAATCCGGCCTCACTGGAAACAGTAAAGAACAAACAACATTTTATTAAGCAGGACGGGCGGACTGTTTTCAGGCGCGCAACTGAGGGAATGGCTGATGTTTCACTGGAAATTATGGAGAAAAATCAACTTGAAGCAGATGATATCGCCTGGCTGGTACCTCACCAGGCTAATAAAAGGATTATCGATGCCACTGCCAGGAGGATGGGATTGTCTGAAGAGAAAGTAATGATCAATATTCAAAAGTATGGCAATACAACTGCTGCAACGATTCCGCTCTGTTTGTATGATTGGAAAGACCGGTTGTCGCACGGTGATAAACTGATACTTTCGGCTTTCGGTGGAGGGTTTACCTGGGGAGCTGCTTATTTAACCTGGAGTTTGAAATCATGAGTAAAGCTTACTTGTTTCCCGGCCAGGGTTCACAATTTATCGGTATGGGTAAAGATCTTGCTAAAGAAAATAAAATTGTTCAGAAACGATTTGCTGTGGCCGATAATATCCTGGGATACTCATTAACTGATGTAATGTTTAACGGCCCGGAAGAAAAGTTAAAACAGACTGAATTTACCCAGCCCGCTATATTTTTGCACTCGGTGGCTCTGTTTGAATCTCTTGATATCAAACCGGATATGACTGCCGGACACAGCCTTGGTGAATTTTCAGCGATCGTTGCAGCTGGTGCAATGAGCTTTGAAGACGGCCTTAAACTGGTATCACTTCGTGGACAGCTGATGCAGAAAGCAGGTGAAGAAAATCCGGGTTCTATGGCTGCTATCATTGGAATGGATGACGAAATTGTTGAAATTATTTGTGATGAAGCAACCACACAAACTTTTAAACCGGTTGTTCCTGCCAATTATAACAGCCCGGGGCAAATTGTAATTTCCGGTGACCCGAAAGCAGTTGAAGAAGCAGTTGAACTTGCCAAAGGACGTGGATGCAGATTGGCAAAAATTTTACCGGTCAGCGGTGCTTTTCATTCAGAATTGATGAAACCGGCCTACGATGGCTTAAAGGGTAAACTGAAAGATGTTACTTTCAGGAAACCTGACTGCCCGGTTTACAGTAACTATACAGCAAAACCGACTGAGAATCCGGAAGAAATTGAAGAAAATTTACTGAAACAACTTCTTAATCCCGTCAGATGGACACAGACGTTGAAAAACATGCATAATGATGGTGCTGATGAATTTATTGAAATCGGACCAGGTAAAGTTCTTCAGGGGCTGGTAAAGCGAACCCTCAGGAATGTTGAAATCTCCGGATACCAATAAAATTGTAAACTGCTTTAAAAACGATTGAAAATATATGGATCTGAAAGGGAAAAATTGTCTTATTACCGGCGGAAGCCGAGGAATTGGAAAATCAATTGCATTGCAGTTTGCAGCATTGGGTGCAAACATTGCCATTACATACAGCAGGTCGGCTGAAGCGGCACAGGAAGTGGTAAAAGAAGCTGAAACGATAGGTGTTAAAGCAAAAGCATTCCAGGCTGACGCAACCGATTTTAATGCTGCTGATGATGTGATCCAGACGGTTGTCAAGGAATGGGGCTCACTGGATGTTTTAGTGAACAATGCAGGAATTACCAGGGATAACCTGATTCTGAGAATGACGGAAGAGCAGTGGGATGATGTCATCAATACAAATCTGAAAAGTATATTCAATTACAGTAAAGCTGCTGCCAAGCCGATGATGCGTAACAGGGGGGGATCTGTCATTAACATCAGCTCGGTAGTCGGCATCTCAGGTAATGCAGGTCAGTGTAATTATGCCGCTTCCAAGGCTGGAATTATAGGTTTTACCAAATCGTATGCCAGGGAATTTGCAAGCAGAAATATCCGTGCTAATGTTGTTGCCCCGGGTTATATCCTGACGGAAATGACTGGTACACTTAATGAATCCGTACTTGAACAGATAAACAGTGAAACCCCCATGGGCCGTGCCGGCAATCCGGAAGAGATTGCTGCTACAGTGGCATTCCTGGCATCTGATTTAAGTTCATATATCACTGGTACGGTTGTTCGTGTCGATGGTGGTATGGCTATGTAACTGGCAGTCAATGGATTTACAGAGTTTTCAGAATTCGTGTATTTTACTGTCAGATATTGTATTTTCACATGAAATTTTTTTTAAATAGTTACTAACCCTCAATATTCCTTAAAACTTAGGTAAACAATGTCACAGGACGTAGAATCAAAAGTAAAAGCAATTATCGTTGATAAACTCGGAGTTGATGAATCAGAAGTAACTGCCGAGGCAAACTTCACAAACGATCTGGGTGCCGATTCACTCGATACTGTTGAATTGATCATGGAATTTGAAAAAGAATTCGATATCAGTATTCCGGATGAAGATGCTGAGAATATTGCGACAGTAGGGAGTGCAATTACGTACCTTCAGGAAAAAATTTCCTGATTAACCGCTTCTTATGTAATTTTATATAAACATGCCTGAACGCAGAGTTGTGATAACGGGAATTGGAGCACTGACTCCTGTCGGGGACAGTGCTCCTGAATTCTGGAATGGTTTGATTTCCGGGAAAAGTGGGGTACGGCCTGTCGAACATTTCGATACCTCAAATTTCTCCACCAAGTTTGCCGGTCAAATCGAAAATTACGATGAACACACTTACTTCGATCGTAAGGAAGCCAGAAGACTGGATAAAGTATCACAATATGCTCTCATCACAGCCGATGAAACGATCAGGGACAGTAATATTGATCTTGACAAGGTTGATAAAGATCGAATAGGTGTATTGGTTGGAACAGGTATTGGCGGAATGAAAACGTTTTATGATCAGTCCATATCCTTTCATCAACATGGGCCCAGGGGTGTATCGCCCTTTTTTATACCCATGTTGATACCGGATATGCCGGCTGGCCATATCTCTATAAAATATGGTTTCAGAGGTGTGAACTTCTGTGCTGTATCTGCATGTGCTACCGGTTCGCATAATATAGGGCTTGCATACGATTCCATTCGTTATGGGAACTCGGATATGGT
>SLKH01000177.1 GCA_007134665.1 Balneolaceae bacterium | reverse complement strand
TGATCTCTGATCTCAGATTGATGATTACTCGATCTAAGATCTTTGTCATCGTAGATTTCTACAATCTGCCCGGAGTAGGAAGTAAACCATTCGTTTGCCAGTTCCCTGTAAATTTTTAAATCCGAATGTGACGTTGGTCGTATCACTGATTAATTAAAGTTAAAACGGCAAACTTTATTTCACTCATTCCAGCGGGTGTGGCGGATACTTTATCGGGAGCACAAGGCCGTTATCAGGAGAGAATTTTAAAATAACTGTAATCAATATACAGCGGTTTGGTACTCACTCCCAAATCTTTATATTTATATGAAACTAATCACATATTAATATAGTTTATTAGTATACTAATAGTAAGATAGAAGTAACTAAAATCAGGATTATAGTTGAACGGATGCCGAAGAAAATAGGTGATTTAAAACTGTATTCAGTAGATGACCTGCATGATATGCTTGGTATTAGCAAGATGACGATCCGGGCTTATTTACGGGACGGGAAACTGCAGGGCAGGAAAATGGGGGTAAAGTGGTTTGTAACGGAGGATTCACTTCGCAAGTATTTTGAAGGAGATCAGCCAGGAGGAAATTCTGTAAAAAGTGAGAAAAAATTTCGATATGTCGTTCAGGGAATCAATGATTTGGTGAGTGAATCCGAGGAGTGTGATTCTGTAAGTAGTACAATTGAGTGTATCAAAAGCCAGGCGATTATAAGCCTGTTTCAGGTAGCTGTGTTAGACCGTGAAACGGATGAAGTGATCGAGCTGGTTAAAGCGCGGGATTTTCTTGAAAGGCATGATCAATAGACGATGGAAAAAAAGGATACAAAACTTGAAGTGTTTACATTTGGAGATCGGCCGGATGATACATTCTACTGCCTGGTCGACCGGAATGTGAGCCCCGGCGGATTGAATGTGGAAAAACTGCGGTTAGTCGATCCCCGCAATTTTGACCAGATGTTCAGAGAAATGGGTTGTCTTGTTATGTTGACAGAACTGGAGGTCAATGAACTCGTTCATCGGGGTGATCTTGAGAAAAAAGACCTGCACTCCGAACTTTACGAACTCTGTAAGAAAGAGGGTATCATTAAGTAAATGAAATTTGAAAAGGAGAATTCTGCAGCCACCACATGTGTGTTTTCATCAATGAACAGATCGTTTTTGCATCTGTGATAACACCTTCTTCAATCATACTCAACGCCTGTTTAAATGGAATTCTGGCATTGACTAAAAATTCATCATCATCCGTATTTTCAGGTAATTGTTCAAGATCCCAGGCTGAATAGATATGAATGATTTCATCAGAGTAACCAATGCATGGATAAAAATGACCGATATATTCTATAGAACCGGCGAGTATACCAGTTTCCTCTTCCGTTTCACGAAGTGCAGTCGTTTCAGGAGGCTCGCCCGGATCGATCTTGCCCGCAGGTACTTCAAAAAAGACCTGCTTCACCGGATATCTGTATTGTTTGACAAGCATCACAGTTCCGTCCCTGAAAACCGGCACTACTGCACAGGCACCGGGGTGGCGAATCCATTCCCTGACTGAGGATGACCCATCCGGCATCAAAGCCTTGTCAACATAGACATGAAGCAGGTTACCTTTAAATTGTTCACAGGACTCAATGGTTCGTTCAATGAGTTTATCAGAATCAGCCCAGATCGATGATTTCATATAAGTTGCAGGTTGAGGGAATTAAATATTACGGATATCAAAAAAAACTGTACTTTTAGACCGTCATTTTCATTGAATAAAGATGGATGGAGAAATACAAACTAACAAATATAGACGGCGAAAAAATATCGGTAAAAGATCACGTTTTTACATGGCCTAATTTTATTTCTTTTACCAGGCTGATTATTGTATTTCCTATCATATACCTTCATATGGAAAACGGTTATCAGGTCGACATGACGATAACCATTTTGATTTTATATGGTATCTTTTCCGATTATCTTGACGGACTTGTAGCCAGGAAAACAAATGAGATATCTGAATTGGGCAAAGTGCTTGACCCGATAGCAGACAAGCTCATGGCTTTTTTCCTGTTTCTCTATACTGTATGGCTTGGCTGGATCCCGGTATGGTATTTTGTATTGGGGGTTTTCAGGGATCTGTCCATTATGGCAGGATCCGCATACATTAAGCGGATTCGCGGAAAAGTAGCAATGGCTGTAATGTCAGGAAAAGTTTCAGTAAACGTAATGGCACTATACTGGGTTTCCGTATTCTTTTTCAGAGAAGCAACTACAATTCATACTGTATTCATGATCGCTTCCGTAATTATGATGGTCATCTCTTATATACATTACATTCACAGATTTAATCAAATTAGAAAAGGAGCAGATTTTAACTGAACGACTATGGGCTGGCTCGATAAACTTGGTTTAAAAAAGAAGGAAAAACTCGATAAAGGCGTAGAAAAAAGCCGTGAAGGATTGCTGCAAAAATTGGGTAAAACCCTTGCCGGCAAAGATACTGTCGATGCTGCCGTACTGGATGAGCTTGAAGAAATTCTGATCTCATCGGATGTTGGTGTTAAAACCACAATTGAGATCATAGACAGAATTGAAAGACGTGTAGCTGAAGATAAATATCTTTCGCAGGATGAGCTGAATCAGATTCTAAGAGAAGAGATCATTGCACTTTTAAAGGAGAATAGAAGTGATCAGCCGGCAGAGTTTGATGCAGACTTTGAAAACAAACCACATGTGATTCTTATTGTCGGGGTTAATGGAGTCGGCAAAACCACCACAATCGGAAAGCTTGCTTATCTTTATAAACAAACCGGTAAATTTGTGATGCTTGGAGCTGCTGATACCTTCCGTGCCGCAGCAGTAGACCAGCTCAAAATTTGGAGTGAACGTGCTGATGTTCCGATTATACAACAGGGCCAGAATGCGGATCCTGCGGCTGTAGCCTACGATACTGTTGCAGCAGCCAAATCAAGAGATGCGGATGTTGCACTGATCGATACAGCCGGACGATTACATAATAAAAAATCACTGATGGATGAGCTCGGAAAAATTAAACGGGTAATGGGTAAGGTAGTAGACGGCGCTCCGCATGAAGTAATCCTCGTACTGGATGCTTCTACCGGACAAAATGCAATGCAGCAGGCTAAAGCGTTCACCGAAGTGGTTGATATCACCGGACTGGTATTAACAAAACTCGATGGAACAGCCAAAGGAGGGATTGTTATCGGTATCTCCAATGAACTGAGTGTACCCGTGAAATATATCGGTGTTGGCGAACAAATTGAAGATCTGCAGGTATTCGACAGGGAAGCATTTGTAAATGCATTATTTGGAGCCGAAATATAATTTTCATCTCTTCAATGGTATTAGTAACATATTGTATGTCTGTTGTATTCTCTGTTTAGTTCCGTTTTTCGAATAGCGATTGCTCTAATACCATGATTAAACAACTCACGTTTATAAATGGCGTGATCGGGGTTTATGTATTTCTATTGGTCTTCTCAGCCAGCCCTGTTCTCTCTCAACCACTTGTTGCGGAACCGCATGTACAGTTTGAAAAAGCTCTTGAACTCTACATAAACTCGGAATATGATGAAGCCTATCGTGAGTTTAATGATCTGTCAGCATATTATGAGGCTCAGGAAGAGTGGAAATTATTAATCAAAACTTTGTTCTATCAGGCGAATATCAAGCGAATTCAAAGAGAGATTGATTTGAGCAGCAGCCTGATTGATAAAATGGAGTCACTTCTTCAATCACATCTGAAAGAGGATCACATTCTCTACTCATATTTATACAATGGGAAAGCATATCATGCAGAGTTAAACCTTGAATTCGAAGATGCATTGAAATGGGCTCAAAAAAGTGTAGAGCTTGCTGAAAGTTATAGTGAAGATAACCGATATGCAGTCCGGGCGTTTGCAACACTGGGTTATGTTTTAGATTCTAATGGTGATTATCACGCTGCCATTAATGCCTATAAAACCGGTGCCGGCTATGCCGATAATATTGATGAGAAAAGAGATCATGCCTATTCAAAAACTCTTGTTTACAACAACCTTGGAGTTGCATTTCGAAAAGCTGGTGATCCTGATAAGGCTATGTATTATTATGAAAAAAACAGAACATATCAGGAGGAGCTATTTCATAGTGAACACCCGGAGATAGCGATGAGCTATAACAATATGGGTGGTATCTATTATGGAATGGGAGACATCGCTCGTGCAGCTCAATATTTTGTAAGAGCTGCAAATATTCTCGAATATAACTATGGCAGATACAATCAGAATGTTGCCGCAGCTTATAATAATGCAGGACTCTGCTATCTGCGGCTTGATGAGATTGATCAGGCCCTTCACTTTCTCGAGATAGCTCAACAGATTAAAGTGAATATATTGGGCCCTGATCATCTCGATACTGCCATTGGCCATTCAAATCTCGCTTCTGTTTATATGATACAGGGTGATAATAATTCTGCTCTGGAAAATTATAACAGATCGATTGCAATCCGTCTGAACAATTACGGAGAAGAACATCCGAACCTGGTAAATCCATACCTCCAGCGAAGTAAGCTGTTTATCAAGATGGAACAACCGCAGCGGGCGCTTGAAGACCTGCGGCTGGGATTAAACATCGCAAGCCAGCGACTTGGCAGTTACCATCCGGATATGGTTGAAATCTATATTCAAATCGGCCATGCTCACAGAGCGATAAGCGAGTATGAAGCAGCTATTGCCAACTACCAGCATGCAATGATCCGGGCTGCTGATAATTTTGATAATTCGGATTACCATGTAAATCCGGATGACCTGACAAGCAGTCATCCGATTTCTCTATTAAACGCCCTTTCTGCAAAAGCGGACATCATGTCGGAGTATTACCTTTTAAACAGGGACAGGTCGATACTCGAATCCGCATATAACACCTATCAGCTTGCAATTGATCTGATCGGTGATTTACAAACCAATTTTCAGCATGAATCCTCAAAACTGAACCTGCTGGGTGAAAATTTTTCGATTTTTGAAGGGGCTATGCTGACCGCTTATAACCTGTATCGTATATCCGGATCCGAGGATTATATGCAGGAACTTTTCAGAATTACGGAAGTGAGTAAAGCGAGAATAGCCGGTGAATTACTTCAGGAATCAGAGGCAAGAAGGTTTGCAGGTGTGCCGGATGACATCACTTCATTTGAGCGTGAAATCAATGCTGATATTGCCCGTTTACATCATGAACTGACTCTTGAAAAGGAAAAAGGACATGAACAGGATGCAGATCTTGTAAGAAATTTACAGAATCAATTATTTGATGTGCAGGCATCCAGGCAAAACTGGATTGACATGCTTGAAGAAGAATACCCGGATTACTATGAGATGAAATATTCCCGGAGTGTTCTGACCATTGACGATGTTCAGGAGTCACTAATTCAAGATGACCAGCTTGTACTTAACTACCTGCTGGGTGATGAGCACCTGTTTTTGATGGCTATATGCAAAAATGCCGTTACTATTCACAAACTCAATCCACAGATTGATATATCTGATTCTGTTGAAACTTTGAGAGAATCTCTGACAACCGGCAGTACTCAATCATATTTAAGTGTTGCTACCGGGCTGTATGATCACTTAATTGCACCTGTTGACAAACGGATTAGTAATTTCAATCAATTGCTCATCATCCCGGATCATGTTTTACACTATGTTCCGTTTGAACTACTGCTGAGCAGTGCTCCGGCATCAAGCCGCCCGGAAACCTGGCCTTACCTGATTCAGGATTATAAGGTTAATTATGCGCCATCTCTTACAGTGTTTAAAAATATGATCCGGAATGATAGCATCAATACCAATAACCTGCTTGCACTTGCACCTTATATTGACCAATCATCCGGCATGGTGGCTGAAATAGGATTACGTGATTATACGGAAAACCTCTCGCCGCTTCCGATCACCCGGTATGAAACAGAGGAGATCGCGAGCCTGTTTATTTCTCAACGTCGATTCTGGAATATTTTAACACCCAGGAGAAATGTAACACTGTTACATAATGATGAGGCTTCTATTTCAGGCTTACAGGAACTTGATCTATCTGAATACGGGTATATACATTTCGCTACCCATGCTTTTGTCCATGAAACAATTCCATCACTGTCCGGAATTATGCTTGCTCATGGCAATAGTGATGAAAACATTATCTATCTCAGTGATATCTATAATTTAAGGCTGAATGCTGACCTCGTTGTGTTGAGTGCCTGTAATACCGGTATAGGTTCCCTCGCACGCGGAGAGGGTATGATCGGTTTTACCCGTGCGTTTATTCACAGCGGGGCACATAACCTGGTCGTATCCATGTGGCGTGTCAGCGACCGGGCTACATCGGATTTGATGGTTCAATTTTACAGGGATATGTTAAACGGGGCCGGCAAATCAGAAGCTCTTCGTAACGCCAAATTATCACTTATTGAACGGCCGGAAACAGCATTCCCGAGTAACTGGGCCTCATTTATTCTAATGGGCAGATAACAACGGCAGAGTAATCTGTAGAGAGGAATGGTATTTATTTGAACGTACTACCAGACCCTACCTTGGCATACTGCGTGTAATATTGATGAAATCCTGATTGTCAACTTCCGGACGTTTGTCATGGTTTGCCGCTTCGATGGTTGAAGCAAATATCAGGCGAGTTGTCCGTGTTAACTTGGGAAAGTCAACTTTATCGATCGTATCACTTGGGCTGTGGTAATCTTCATGCACGCCGGTAAAAAAGAATACGAATGGTACTTCCAGCCTGCCGAAGTTCCAGTGATCACTTCTTCTGTAAAACTGGTTTCTGTCTTCGAGGTCGTTATAGGTATAGTCAAGTTCCATATCCACACTTTTACGATTGGCTTCGTGTACCAGGCTGTCGAGTTCAGTGGAAATGATATCACCACCTATAATGAAGATATAATCTGTATCGCCTGCTGCTGCACGTTCAGTAGTACTTCGGCCAATCATATCTGCATTGTAATTAACAACGGTTTGCTCAATCGGAATTATCGGATGATCTGAGTAATAGCGGGAACCAAGCAACCCGACCTCTTCAGCAGAGACATGTAAGAAGAGAATGCTTCTGCGCGGATGAATGCCATCCCGGGAAGCATTTTGAAGCGCATTCGCAATTGCCATCAGTGCGACAGTTCCACTACCGTCATCATCTGCCCCGTTGTTGATATAATCACCGGTTTCATCAGGCCAGGTGATTCCTATATGATCGTAATGTGCAGTTAATACGACAACCTCATCCCTGAGTTCCGGATCACTGCCTTCCAGGAATGCTACAACATTTTCTGTTTCCACAACCGTGTCGTTGTCGTAGGGTTTGTAATCGAGGAAATAAGGAAGTTGATGCGGTGTAAATTCAGTGATGTTTTCAGTCAGGCTTTCTTTAAGCTGTTGTAATTCGGAAATGCTGTCAAGTTCAAGTAACTCAATAGCCAATTCAGGACTGACCTGAAGATATCCTTTGGGAAAACCTCTTCTGATGAAGCCTCCTTCCAGGTATTGAAGCCTCATATTCCTTGGTTTGGTCATGAGGTAGGAATTCAATTCTTTCAAATCCTGAAATTCCTGAGGTGATTCATTTCCGATCGCAATAATTCCTTTTGCATCCGCACGGTTTGCAATTTCAGTGAATCGAAAATTATTACTCAGGTTCGGGTTTATCAGTGTATCACCATCTACAACATAGGGTATCTCTTCAAAAACCAGGACCCATTTATCCTGCAGAACAATTCCCTCAAGGTGGTTTACCCCTCTCTCTGCATCATTGAGTCCAAAACCGGCAAATACAATGTCGCCCCTCAAAGGCCTGGATCCTCCAAAAACCTGAAGGTATTCGGAATAGGCATCTGAAGCTGCCACAGAATGGTTAATAAGAAGCGTATCGGAGTCCTGTATCCGGTATGTGCGATACACAAGGCTGTCCGACTGCTCGGCGTCCAGGTTGAAATGCTGGAAAAATGTATTGTCATCACCGATAGGTGCCAGCCCAAGTTCCGTATAAAAATCAGCAAGATATTCAGCTGCCATTTTTTGCCCCGGCATTCCTGTTTCACGGCCTTTAAGGGAGTCATGTGCAATGACAGAGAGATGCTGGAAAAGAAAATCTTCTGTTATCAACCCCTGGTATTCAAAAAAACGTTCATTTTTATCGGCAACAGTTGAATCGGAACCAGACTGGAAAAAACTGAGACATCCTGAAGTGAACAAAAAAAGTATAGAAACAGACAGGCTAAATGTTTTCATACCTTGAGAAAATAATTAATTGGTGGTTTCTGGTACACCTGAACCAATAATTTCATCCACCGGTTTCAGGTCGATATAAAAAATTGTTGGATCATCTTCCATGAAGAGGTTGATTTGTTGTTCTTTGAGCATTTCAAGTACAGCAAGAAATGTAACAACTACTGCGATTTTACTCGAGAACGTCTCACATAACTGAATAAATGACTGACGGCCTTTCTCCTGAAGTGACCTTAAAACAAATTCCGTTTGTTCTTCAACGGTGTGGCTTACCCGTTCAACTTTATGATAACTTCTTTGTCGTTTAATATCTGTTAATACTTTCTGAAAAGCAGCCATCAGGTCAAACAACGTAACATCCTTCAGGGCTTCACCCGAAGCCTGTTTTTCAACCTCATCCTCATCAAAATATCCGCGATAATATTTTTTTCGGGTTTCTTCATCGATGACAACCATCTTTTCTGCCATCTCTTTGTATCGCTTGTATTCAAGTAGTTTCTGAACTAACTCGTATCGCGGGTCATCTTCATCAATTTCATCGTTTTCCTCTTCATCCCGGGGCAGCATCATTTTGGCTTTAATCGACATCAGCATGCTTGCCATAAGAATAAATTCGCTGGCAATATCCAGATCGAGCTCCTCCATCAGGTGGATATATTCGAGAAATTCAGCAGTGATGTGAGAGATGGGAATGTCGTAGATATCAAGCTCATCCCGCTTGATAAAGAAGAGTAAAAGATCGAGAGGACCTTCAAAATTTTTTAGCTGTACTCTGTACATGTCTGTGGGTAATAAACCGTTTGAAGAAGATCGTAAATTGCTATTGAAAAAAGAAATGGAAAGTGAAAAAGGGTGAATCCGGCAGAACTATGTAGAACCGAACAACCGATCAAGGTGCAGGGTGCAGGGTAGGGAAATCGAACGCCGAATATCGAATGCTGAACTGTCAGTCTATCTACCATTTACTTTCTACTATTTACTCCTGACTGAGGATCAGTACTCTGAACACGGCCAACCTTGTGGCTTGAATTTTATCTGACTTCTTATATATTGTACATACAAATGGGAGAATTGACAACACATATCTATTTTGCTTCGAATACCCTGGCACGGAAAATTTCGAAGATGGCCGATGACCTGTTTAAGCCGTATGGGTTCAGCAGCAGTTATGCTTTTTTAATTATGGAGATTAACCGGACTGGCGGATTGAGTCAGAAGCAGGTAAGTAATGATTTTCACCTTGCACCTTCAACGGTGACCCGGTTTGTCGATAAACTGGTAAAAATGGGTTTAGTTGAAAGAAAACAACAAGGGGCAGAAATGACACTCGGCCTGACAAAAAAAGGAGTGGAAACAGCCAAACGACTCGAAGATGATCTATTGATCCTGAACGGGCAACTTACGGATGCATACGGGGAAAAATACCTGGAAACACTCAATAAAATGCTTCTTCATGGAATCACGTTGCTGGATTCGGAATCGTAAGCAGAGGCCTGGCAGGGTGCATGAGCTTTATATAAAAACGTGATTTTCGATGAACCGATGGACCGAATTGCGATGGACGATTTGTTTTCACTTCATTCGAAAATCGATCTGTCGGTCGATCGGTCTTTCGCAATTCATGGTTATATTCATTCTTAGAATTGCGATGAACGATTTCTTGAGGAACGGTACTTTGACTTAGTTCCTGAATTCCGGTAAAATCCGGGCATTCGTTGCCTGCTCAAAAGCATAGGCGATTTCCAGTAATACCGGCTCACTCCATGCCCGCCCAAAGAAGGATACACCCACCGGCAGCCCGTCAATTTCACCCATGGGCAAAGAAATGATTGGGTATCCGGCTCTTGCTGAGGGTGAACTGGAAGCGAGTTTAAAGTTATCTCCCATCACCAGGTCGGTTTTCCAAGCAGGCGATCCGGTTGGAGAAACGAAGGCATCCAGGTTGTGTTCATCCATTACTTTGTCAATTCCTTCTTCACGGCTGTATCGCTGCATTCGCTCCAGCGCATTTCGGTATTCTTCGGAATCCAGATCTTCTTTTTCGGAAGCTGTTAATATCAGGTCACGATCAAATGGGACGGTCTCTCCCGAATGATTTCGGATCAGATCGGCCAGGTGTTCTATACTGTTAACCGGTGCATCTGCCCCAAGAGATTCGAAATATTGGTTCAGCCCATCCCGGAATTCGTATAGAAGAACCTCAAAAGCGTCTCCTCCAATATTCTCACCCTCGATTTGATCGATTTCCATAATTTCAGCACCCAGCTCTTCAAGAAGACGGATATTTTGCTGCATCAGCGTATCCACCCTGAAATGATTGCCGATCGGGCCGGTATAGAAACCGATTCGTTTTCCCTGAAGTCCGCCTTCATTCAAAAATTGTGTATAGTCTTCGTGAATGTACTCCTCGCTGTTTGCGGTCATATCATCATCAGGATCAACACCTGTCAATGCGCCCAGTAAAATGGCAGCGTCACGAACAGTACGCACCATCGGGCCGGCACTATCTGTGGTGTAGGAGATCGGGATGATCCCGCTTCGGCTCCAGAGTCCGACAGTTGGCTTCATCCCGACAATACCATTAGCACCTGACGGACATACGATCGAACCATTGGTTTCTGTACCGATGGTTATCGTAACCAGGTTTGCAGATGCCGCCACACCCGATCCTGAACTGGAACCGCACGGGTTTCGTGAGAGTTCATAGGGGTTGTTAACCTGTCCGCCAAGTCCGCTCCACCCGCTGGATGAAAAGCTGCTGTGAAAATTGGCCCACTCACTCAGGTTCGCCTTACCGAGGATGATGGCTCCCTGTTCGCGCAGTTTTTCGACGATGAATGCATCTCGGGGCGGTACCGAACCTTCCATAAACCGGGAACCTGCAGTAGTCGGCAGGTCGGCGGTATCGATGTTATCTTTCAATAATACCGGTATTCCGTGAAGAGGTCCGCGGAGTTGTCCCTCCTGACGCTCCCTGTCCAATTCGGCAGCGATTGCAAGTGCCTCAGGATTCAGAGTCAGCACAGCATTAAGACCCGGGCCATTTCTGTCGATGTTTTCAATCCGTTCGAGATAAGCCTGAACCACCTGTTCAGCAGTGTAATCACCATTCTCAAAACCTTGTTGTAGTTGTTCGATGTCGATCTCCTCCAGGCTGAGGTGGTCGAAGAGGGATTCGGTTTCCGCGACAGGAGTACAGGAAAAGAGAAAGGCCAGAAGTGAAAAAAGGAATAGAAGATTGGATTTCATCGGAATCAGGCAACGTTGATTGTGGATAACTGAATTAAAAGAACTTTGTTCATTGATGCAACCGAATGGCAATTTTCAACCGAGCAATGATCAAGTGGAATTTGCAATCATTGCCATTGGGTTTGCAGCGGAGCAGCATCGCTGGTGCGTC
>SLKH01000113.1 GCA_007134665.1 Balneolaceae bacterium | reverse complement strand
CCACCGGGGAATTATCCGAATTAACCTCCATGATATCCTTCATATATTCCCACCATTTTTTCATCACTGCCAACCCGGGCAGTTCATCTGTAGAATGATCATCTTCAAGTTTTTGCAATGCAAACAGGATTCCGGTTTCCCTGTCAAGATAGATTCCATATTCCAGGATACCGGAATCTTCAAGAGCTTGCTTTAACTCCGGCCAGAGCTCTGCATGACGTTTGCGGTACTCTTCTTCAAAACCCGGCTTGAGCTTCATCTTAAAAGCCACCTTTTTCATTATCACAAGTTTTAAGTTGAATAGGTATGTAAATATATATTTTAACCCAAAATTGTCATTGGAACAATGACAATTTTGGGATAAAAAAAAACCCCGGACATTCGGAGATGCCCGGGGGTGTTCCAATTCAAATTCATCAAAATTGGCCTAATATTTCATCTGCTGCCTGACAGCAGATGTTCATTCCACTACGGAATTTTTACATGCTGATCATCAAGGTTTCTTACCATCCCGGATTTTGTTCAAACAATCCCTCGGTAACTGTTATTTCCGCAGTTGGTATGGGCAGAATGATTTCATGTGGCTGAATATTATATGTTCCCTGTATTCGAGATTCACGGGTTTTCCTGCTGTCTGCCTGGTTGGAAACTACTTCATAGGCAACTTCAAACCGGATGAGGTCAAACATTCTGTGGCCTTCAGCAAACAACTCAACAGTTCTTTCCTGGAATATGGCTCTTCCAATTGCGTCATTTTCAAGGTACGTTCCTTCAAGCATTTCATATACCGGCACATCAGTAAAATCGACAGGTCCGAGGCTTGCACGATCACGCACCCGGTCCAGCAATTCTGCTATCTGTATTTCATTCGCTGATGCATTCACTCTCCAGTAGGCTTCTGCAAGCGACAGTAGAACGTCTGCGTAACGGAAAAGGATATCATTTCCTGCCTGCTGCCCCTGTGAGTTGATATGATCGAGCCAGATATGCTTGTTGATCATAGCCAGTTCTTCTCCGAAGAATGTTACCTCCGGATAATCAGAATTTCCGTCATTTTCCCAGAAGGTTATATTGGCATCATAGCGTGCATCACCATCTTCGATCAATTCAATGAATTCGAGTGACGGATGCATCCAGCCTTCAGGATTTACTACCTGGGGTGCTATTTGGCCACGTGAATTCCAGGGAAGAACCTGGCGAATGATGTCTGCATGTGGCTGTCCGGTAACGTTCGCTCCAAACTGTAATTCAAATACGGATTCTTCGTTATTGGTATTTGATGGATCCCAGATATCTGAGTATTCGCCAAGTAGTGAATAACCGTAATCAGATTCAACTTCTTCAAGTACGCTCACAGCATCTGTATAATCGCCGGAAAGAAGGTACGTTCTACCAAGAAGAAATTTCGCCGCCCCTTCAGTTGCACGCCCGGGTGCTTCTGCTGATGCCGGGAGAAGATCTATAGCCTGAAGTAAATCTGTGATAATCAGATCATGCACTTCATTTACAGGGCGCCTTCCGCCCTCAGGAGTTGCTTCTTCAGGTGAAGTTACTTCTTCAAGTACAATAGGTACGTCTGTCCAGTACTGAACTGCATACCAATATGAAAGTGAACGGATAAACAGTGCTTCACCCCGGATACGATTCCGTAGTGATTCATCTTCAAATTCAACATCATCAATTCTTCCCAGGATCATATTTGTCTGGGTGATCGTGTTGTAGATTTGATTCCACTGGCTCTGCACCCAGTCGCTGCTGGGAACCACAAACCACTCTGCTATCGGCTGCCCCTGAATACTCGGCAGGTTTACATCAAAGTGGCGGTTAATGACATCCGAGCGAATCTCATTCCAGTAATTATATTGTACATTCGATATCCCTGCCTGGGTTCGAAGCCTGTTATAGGCACCACTCAGTGCCGATTCAAAATCTTCCGGAGACTGGTAAAAATTAGCAGTACTTGTAAACGACTGCGGATCCGGTTCCAGAATATTTTCGCATGCACTCCAAAACACAAAGAGTGATGCTGCCATTAATACCGTTAAAGGTAATTTTATAAATTTCATAATAATCTGAATTAATTTTTTAAGATCTAAAAATAGATCTGATATCCGGGAAATTACTTCCCCGGATTTTTGATCTGTTTTTATTAAAAGCCAAGTTCAATTCCGACAGTAAAGGACCGTGCTGTTGGATATGGCAACCAGTCGGTTCCACCGATTAGCGCACCAAAAGCTCCGCCCTGGCCTGCATTTCTTTCCACATCAGGATTACCCGGGTAACCGGTCAGCACAAACAGGTTTTGTCCTGACAAGTAGATGCTTGCAGACCGTGTTCCTAAAAACCCTTGTGGTACATTGTAACGCACCATGGCGCTTCTGAGCCATAGGTTACTGCCGTCATAGATAGCCAGGCTGTGCTGTCCGCGGTATAATCGCCTGGCTTCACCACCACCAAGCGGCGTAGGTGTCCAGCCGTCACCCGGTTCAGCTTCAGATCTCCAGAAATTTTCTACATAATCGGCAGAGACATTAAACAGGCCATCAATATTCCGCGGGGTTCTCCAGTATTCAGATCTGTAGATATCGCCACCGACTCGTCCTGTGAAGTTGAGCCGGAAGTCAAAATTTTGATAACTGAAGTTACTGGTCAGGCCGAATGTGAAATCAGGGTGCGGGTTTCCTATGATAGCAAAATCACCATCGGGCCCGGCTGTAATTTCTCCGTCACCATTCACATCGCGGAAACGAATGTTACCCGGTACAATTCCATCAAATATCGGATAGTTTTCAACATCAGCTTCATTTTCATAGATACCATCTACGATAAACCCGTAGTGCATCCCGATTGGTGAACCAACCTGGGTAATATGTGTTGGCTGTCCCTCTGCGCTTCCTGCATAAATGGGGTTTCCACCCGGTAATGAAGTAACCTCATTACGATTGAGTGACCAGTTGAAGTCAATTGCCCATGTTACATCTTCAGAAGTTATCGGAACCGTATTGACATT
>SLKH01000041.1 GCA_007134665.1 Balneolaceae bacterium | reverse complement strand
TTATGATCTTAATGAAATAACAGTTCAGGCCGGCAGCAGAATTGCGCTCACCTTTAATAATGATGATGATATGGCTCATAATGTAGTTATAGTGTCGCCGGAAACTGCCGATGACGTTGGGGTTGCGGCAATGAACCTCGGCCTCGATGCAGATGCCCTTGAATTTGTACCATTAATGGATGAGGTTTTATATCACACATCCATGTTGCAGCCCGGACAAATTGAAACTATTTATATTACCATACCGGACATCCCCGGTGACTATCAGTTTGTCTGCACCTTTCCTGGCCATCATATTTCCATGAGAGGGATACTCAGGGTAGAATAATTAATTAGAATTGAATATTTACTGCCGGGATTTAATCAATTTAATTTCTTTTTAAACGGACATCCTGATCATTTTGTCTTTTTAGACAGCCTCTGTGTTTTTGACATGATCTATAATCGAACTCAGGTGAACACATTTTCAAGCACACCAGCTACTACCGACCTAATTAGATAAATAGATCTAAAAAGCCTTTTAAAATCAGGGGTTTACATGTTTTTAAAATTTTTAAATGTGGAAGGGCTTTTTTATACTTAAGCCGTACATCATATAGATCAGTTTCTTTGTTTTTACAATTAACAAATATTTCTTGATCTGTAAATTGGCTTGCTGATCATCGGCAAAGATGAACAGCCTGTCGATCAGATGTTGCTACTTAAATTTAAATCACACGAATAGAAACACTATGAATGAAAATTGGCTACGGAAGTTATTTCTTCCTTATCAGCGTTCTATTAGCTCTTCAGAGCGAGTTGTTTCTGCAGCAAAGGGAGTTTCCCTGTTGTCATTAATTTTTATCCTTCTTGCAGGATTTGGAATTCATGATGCATTTGCTCAGGATCGGGTACAGATTACAGGAACAGTGATTGACGCTCAGGATGGGTCACCGTTACCTGGTGTTAATGTTGTTGTTCAGGGATCTCAGGAGGCAACAGGAACCACAATAGGAACCACAACCTCAATTGACGGAACATATAGTTTAAATGTTCCAGAAAATCTAAATGTGCTCTTATTTTCCTTTATCGGTTATCAATCAACTTCTGTTGATATTGATGGAAGGACAGAAATTAATATCGAATTACAACAGGATCTGCAATTGCTGGATGATGTTGTTGTAGTGGGGTATGGTACCCAGGACAGGAGACAGGTAACCGGTTCAATTTCAAGTGTGGGGTCCGATCAATTTGTAACTGGTAATGTCAGCAGTCCTGCTGAATTGATCCAGGGTAAAGTCCCCGGATTGAGCATTTCAAATCCTGGTGGAAATCCAAACCAAATGCCAACACTGAGATTGAGAGGGGTTTCAAGCTTCGGTGAAGCACAGTCTCCTCTGATTGTTGTGGATGGAATTGTTGGTGCAGACCTGGCAAATATTGATCCGAATGACATTGAATCCATTGATGTATTGAAAGATGCTTCAGCAGCTGCTATTTACGGAACCCGTGGAGGTGCCGGGGTTATTGCAATCACTACAAAAAAAGGTGCAGCAGGAACAACAAATGTCACTTACAGTGGGTCAATGACATTAACCGGAGTCGAGAATAAACTTGACGTATTAACAGCTGATGAATTCAGGGAATTAAGTTCTATCACAGGTTTTGAAATCAGTGATCTTGGTGCAAATACTGACTGGTTTGATGAAATTACACAAAGAAGCCATACTCAAATTCATAATCTGTCAATTGCTGGTGGCACTGAGTCAACAACGTACAGAGTGTCCGGTAACTTCCGGGAAAACCAGGGGTTATTGATTACAACCGGATTTGAACAGATTGGCGGCCGGTTGAATATCAATCACAGGGCTTTAAATGATAACCTTAACCTGACACTTGATTTGGGTGTAACCAACAGGGAAGAGAATTACGGGTTTAATAATGCATTTCGATATGCTGCCACATACAACCCAACTGCACCGGTTAGATTGGATCAGGGACACGATAACACAGGCGGATATGTAGAGATCGATGCTTTTGATATTTTTAACCCGGTAGCAATTGCCCGGACTGCTGAAGATATCAGGGACCGTCGCCGCTTTAATGCTTCACTCAGGGCAGAATATCAGTTCGATGAATTCATTCCCGGCTTGAGTGCATCTGCTTTTTATTCAACTGAGACATTCTCCGGTACAGAAAATCGCTTCTGGGCAAGAACGAATAAAATTACCGGTGGTGCAAGTACATCTGCACTTGGCCGCGGCCGTGCTGAACGGTTGGCCAGGGATAACAAAAGGGAACAATTTGATGTCACCGTTAACCACTTTGGAAGCCTGGAAAGATTAAATATCGAAACACTCATCGGTTATTCCTTCCAGGATTTTGAATCTGGTGGAACAACTGTTGCCGGTGGTGACTTTATCTCCGATGCTGTGGGAGCAAATAACCTGAGTTTTGTTCAGGATTTTGCAAACGGACTGGGAACAGTTAACAGTTTTAAAAATTCAAACAGGCTGATAGCCGGTTTCGGTAGAATCAGTTTGAACTACGATGACACCTACTTTGCCAATGCAAGTGTTCGCAGGGAAGGATCCTCACGTTTCGGTGCCAATAACCGTTGGGGTACATTCTGGTCGGCAGGAGCCGGTATTGAAATCACAAATCTGCTTGATACCGGATTCTTTGATCGATTAAGGCTCAGAGGTAGTTATGGAGTTACAGGCCTGGACGCACCGTTTGACGGTATATCCCGGCTTCGGTTTGCACCAAGCGGAAACTTCTTTGTAGGGGGCAGGTTTGTACAGCGTTTTGGCCCTGTAAGTAATGATAATCCTGATTTAAAATGGGAAGAAACAAGTGAATACAACATCGGTGTTGATTTCTCCATATTTGATGAACGACTTACCGGTATAGTTGAAGTTTACCGAAAGCTTACTTCTGACCTTATTTTTGAAATCGATGTACCTGTTCCTCCGAACCTTTATCCCACCTCTTTCATCAATGTAGGTGAAATCGAGAATAAGGGCATAGAAGCTAC
>SLKH01000002.1 GCA_007134665.1 Balneolaceae bacterium | reverse complement strand
CTAAAACTGACACTTCGCAAGCGGTCGGCAAGATAACGTAAATTTATCACCAGGTATGTTGCCGCTATGAGAAATGCCGACAGGGTTAGCAGTACCTGCGCTCCCCTGACGGTCCAGAATATTTGAGCATATCCAAGTTCATTCATCCACATCCACTCGAATATGTAGCTTGATGAGATAAAGAAGAGAATCAAAGGAACTGCAATAATAACCAGCAAACGTATTGTACGTGTATTCATATACTTAAATTGGAACAAGAATTTGCCCGTAACGAAAAATGTTCGGAACAGAAAAAGATTAACCTATTTTACATTTAAAATACAAATTCACAAGACCGAATGCTTAATAATACAATAGATAGGCAGTGGCAGCAATTCAAAATGAATGGAAATGTATTATGTATGATTCGTACAGTTGCAGGCTGCAGTATTTATAGGTTTAAAATCAACAGAATTACCAGGAGGGGGGTAAAAAGCAGAAAGATAGTATCGGATCGAAATCCGGTGCAAAGATGATGGTATTATTGATATTTGCAAAAATCTCAAATCAGATATAATAGTATCGTAATGACAATAAGCAAAGCCATGGATACCAATGCCCTGATTTTAGTGCGTTCTTCAACTGCAGATTCCATTTTTTAATCCTGCTTCTGTGCGTGTAATGATTATTGTAAATAAGCCATATATATTACACAGATATAGCTCTATGTAACTAATAGAGAGATGGCAAATGAGGTTTTGTTACGGTGATTGACGGGTAAGGATCAATTACCGTTCTGAAATTATACACTCATGTTTAGATCAATTGTTCCGATAACTTAGTAAGGATAAAAAGAAACCCGGTCAGAAATGAACCGGGTTCCATATTGAGTGCAGGTTAGTTAAAAACTACAATTTATTTTTAGTCACTCAATCAATCATATAGTTTACAATCTTTTTGCCTGATCGGATCAGGCACTCAATGCAAAAATTATCGCAGCTATGACTACAAAATTGAGAATACTGAGCGGTAACAACTTACTCCAGCCAAGCTGCATCACCTGATTGTACTTAAATCTTGGAATCGTCCAGCGAACCCAGATGAAGAAGAATACAAAGAATGCAGTTTTACCTGTAAAAACTGCAATATCCAGAATTGCTTTGGCAGTTGTACCCATTTCCGGGAGCCAGTACCCTGCAAACGGCAAGTGGTAGCTGCCAAAGAAAAAGGTTGTAATGAGCATGGAATTGATGACAACATGCATGTATTCAGCAAGGAAGAACATTCCGAATTTCATGGAACTGTATTCAGTGTGAAAACCGCCTACAAGTTCCTGCTCGGCTTCAACCAAATCAAAGGGTGTCCGGTTGGACTCAGCAAAAGCAGCGATGATAAAAATAATTGCACCGATCGGATTCAGAAATACAAACCACCATGTTTCCTGGGCAACGGCTATGTCTACAACGCTCAGTGATCCTACGAAAATGACAACTGAAGCCAATGCCATGCCAAGTGGAAGCTCATAGCTTACCATTTGGGCTGCAGCTCTCAAACCACCCAGCAATGAATATTTTGAATTTGATGCCCATCCTGCAAGGGTAACACCGTATACTCCGAGGGAAGCTGCTGCGAGCAGGTAAAGTACTCCTGCATTGATATCAGTTACGTAAATGCCATCACCGAAAGGTATGACAGCTACAGTCATCAGCGCAGTCACTACCGGAATCATCGGCGCAATCGAATGGATGACCCTGTAACCCTGAACCGGAGTTACATCCTCTTTTAGTAACAATTTGACAACATCGGCAAGTGGCTGGAACAGCCCCAATGGGCCAACGCGGTTAGGACCAATCCGGTTTTGTATAAAACTTGCAACTCTCCGTTCTGCATAAACGGCGATTGCAGCTGAGTTTAGCAGCATAAAAAGAGAAACACCTAAAACGATATAAGAATTTACTTCTGCCTCTGCCATCCAATAGGAATTTATGATTTAACTTTAATTTTTTCCGTGTCAAGCTGGATGCCTGATTCATCATCCATTTTCTCAAAACTCACATCTTCAAAAGCAGGCAATTTATTGCTTATTTCAGAAAGTATTTCCCGGGCACCGTTTTCGTATGACAATTCAAGTCCCAGCTTATCTCCGAGAAGTGACATGAGATCCCATAGCGTAAGACAATCAATTTTATTTTCATCAGATACCCAATTGTCGAAGCTTGTACCATACCGGTCCAGCCTTCCTTCCGACATCTCAAGGTTTAATCTTCTATTTGTATATTTGGTCTCTTTGGCGGGGAAACTGCGCTGAATGCGTCCGTCTACATTAATGTAACTTGCTGCATGTTCTGCAATGCAGGTAATAGGAAAGAGAAGGCCTGCATTCCGTGTTGTTTCACTTTCGTTGGATGCAAACATGACAAGGAATTTACTATCCAGATCATCTGCTGAAAGAACTCCTCTGTCGATCAGGTGATCATTCAACAGTAAAATCAATCCGATATTTTTTTCTTTAATAGTTTCTTTAAGTGAAGCAGCATCTTTTTCATCAAAATCAAGAAGCCTGACACCATTGGTATTGGGAGCCTGATCATCTGTGATTAAAAATCCGTCGCCGGTACCTTTTTCACTATGCGGAGTGAATACCGGGTTTTGAATTCCGAGCAGGTTTGAAAATTTACCCAGCAGATAGTTTTCTTCTACCGATGAATGCGGACTGCCAATTACGAGAATCTCTTCCGCCTTGAATTTATCCAGTTGTTCTGCGAGAGTTTCAAAAGCATTATTCCATGATGATAATACCTGGTCGTTGCCATCAAGCATTACTGATGGCCTGGAAATCCTGTTTTCATTGAACAGCCTGTAAGCTTCACGGCCTTCATCCGGCATCCAGTAATCATTCACATGGGGATTATGGCGCGGTGTGATTCTCATTACAAGATTATCACGTGTCCAGATATCAATATTGCATCCTTTCCCATTTGTGATGTCAATGCTGGGTGTCTGATTCATTTCCCAAACCCTTGCCCTGAACCTGAAAT
>SLKH01000087.1 GCA_007134665.1 Balneolaceae bacterium | reverse complement strand
GATGCTTTACCATGCCGGCCAAGTGTAACCAGGATTTCTGAAAGAAGAATTCTGCGTTGAACAAATGGGAAGAGCTGACCGGGTACATCATATTCCTCAATTGAAGCAGTAATATTTTCAAAGGCAGGTTCAATCTCTTCATTTTGGTTGTAGCAGACAGCTTTGATTTCGAGAAGGGATGCCTTATCTCGTGGATGGCCAAAAAATCTTGAACCGTCTTGTTCTTCCATATGTTGAAGGAGGGATAAACCGGATTGTGAGTCTCCGTTCCGGCAATATGCCCATGCCAGCCAGGTTTGAGAAGCTGCATCGATATAATTATTGCGGGCACCTTGTTCTTCTACAAGTTCCCTGAGCCTGGTATAATCCTGCAGTGCTTTGTCATTTTCATTCATGCGAATATGAAAATATCCACTTGTAATATAATGGGATAGCCAGTTGTCAGGATCCTGATCTAAAAAAACAGCCCACTCGTCACTCGATTTTTCGAGCTCCTCGAACGCTTCATCAAAACGTCCCATTGAAAAGAGTGTTCGGGCAAGATTAAGGCGTACCGAGGCCCGGTAGTCCCGGGGTTCCTGATAGATTCGGTCATAAAGAGAAATTGCTTCACGTGCATTGGATTCAGCGACTGTAAGCCGTCCGAGATCATGCTCCAGGCCAACACTATTTGCAAGGCTCACTGTATAAGCCCTGCTTTCAGGCCCATGGTGTTGTTTGAACATCTCCGTTGCTATCAACCTGAAATGCGAAGATTCTTCGAGCTTGCCGGTATTTCGAAACAAACTTGCGAGCCGGTCAGAGAGAATGGCATGAACATCCGGTGCTGGTTCTGAGTTTTGAACCAGCTCATCATAATGAGTTTTGATTATCTGTAATGCCTGTTCAGGATTTCCACGGAATTGTGCAAGATAACTATCTGCTATTAATACCCGTGTATAGGTTCTGTTTGTCGGATCCGAATCGGATAATTTCGATTTCGCCTCTTCGATCAGTTCTTCTGCCCTGTCAAGATTTCTGTTTGTGAATATCATGTGTTGTGCCATCTGCTGCAAAGCGCGGGCATGGTCTTCCGGGTTCAGGGATTCATCATTCCTTGAAATTTCGACTGCAGTTTCCAGCAGTTCATCAATATCTGCCTGGGTCGAACCCGAGTGATAGGAATAGACATCAGCTATGGCCAATAACATTTCGAATCGCTCGGCAGGTGGTGACGAATCAGGATCCATTGCACGCTCCGCTCCCAGCGCTAATATTTCTTCCGTACTCGGCAACTGATCAGCCGGCCGGTCAGGTTCGGCTGATCGAAACAGATCGAGTAAAAACTCCTGCAGGGATTCAGCTCGCAGAAGTGCCTGTTCAGCTCTGGCTGTTTCCTGTTGAGCCTGAATCAGAGCATCCTGGGTTCGTTGTGAGTGCCAGGTGATGGTAATTGCATAACCAATCAATAAAATGATTATTGCTGATGCCGAGATTACTCCGGCCTTATGGCGGCTGATAAATTTTTTGGCATGGTAAATTTTTGAATCGGGATGTGCAGCGACAGGACGGCCGGACAAGTAAAGATTGATATCCGCAGCAAACTGTTCTGCAGAATCATATCTTCTGTCAGGTTCCTTTCTTAGTGCTTTCAGGATCATTGTATCGAGATCACCTTTCAGCTTTTTTCGAAGAAGTTTCGGCTCAAAATCTCTTTCAACAGAAATGGTTGTTGAAGTCTCATTTTGTTTGCTGTTAGCTCCGGAATATTTTGTGATGATTGTGCTTGGCCTTGTAGGTGTCAGTTCACAGATGATTTCTTCAATTTCACTGGGTGTGCATCCGGTTACTTCGTAAGGCCTTAATCCGGTTAACAGTTCATATAAAACGATACCCAATTGATAAATATCGGACGTCGTGGTAACAGGTTCACCTTTTACTTGTTCAGGACTTGCATAAGCCGGTGTTAATGGCAATAACCCTGTCCGGGTTACAGGGATGATTTCCGGGGCCATCTCATCACTGTTTAACACTTTTGCTATTCCAAAATCGAGTAATTTAACGGTTCCATTATCAGTAACCAGGATATTTGAAGGTTTCAGGTCACGGTGAATAATTAGTTTTTGATGCGCATACTGAACAGCATTACAAACGTGAAGAAATAATTTTAACCTTTCATTAACTGTTAATTTGTTTTGATTACAATATTCATCAATCGGCTTACCCTGAATGTATTCCATTGCAAACCAGGGCTGGCCTGCACCGGTAATTCCTCCATCGTGAAGCCGGGCGATATTCTCATGGTTAAGAGAAGCCAGTATTTGTCTTTCTGAAAAAAATCGTCTTGTCTGATTTTCGGTTGTAAGTCCGGCAGGTAAAAGTTTTAGTGCTACTTTTTTATTGAATTGCTTGTCATCACGTTCAGCGAGATATACATTGCCCATCCCTCCTTGTCCAAGAGTATCGATAATTTTATATGGACCAATCTTTTTCCCTCTCATTGACTGAAAATCAAAACCCGAAAGTGCAGTTTGCTTAATGTGATCGAGTGACTGATCCAGTAACCCGGTACTGCCATGGGCTTCTAAAAGTGAAAGTACCTCATCCAGTAATTCAGGCTTATCCTTGCAGGCTTTTTCCAGATATTTTTCCCGTTCTTCTCCCTCAAGTTCAATCGCTTTGGAAAAAATTTTTTTTAGTGTTTGCCAGTGTGTTTCCATTACTGACGGTCATCTTTTTTAAAATTGTTGGTTATCACATACTTAACTCTCTGTTTAACCAGGCTCTGGCCATTTTCCAGTCACGGCTTACCGTTGGTGTTGATATTCCAAGAGCTTTGGATGTTTCTTCGATGGTTAAGCCTCCAAAAAAACGGCATTCAACAACCCGTACTTGTCTCTCATCATGCGATTCCAGGCGTTCAAGGGCATGATGAATCGAGATGATATCGTGCAGGTCAACATCTGTCACAGCATCTGCTTCACCCAGTGTTACCCGATACTGCTTTCCACCCCTCTTTTCAGCCTGCCGTTTTACAGCATAATCAACCAG
>SLKH01000255.1 GCA_007134665.1 Balneolaceae bacterium | reverse complement strand
GGCGTTCAAAATTCATTATTCCATCCCACCCTGTCATCGGTAGTGACTGAATCCCGCGAATGCGGGGTGAAGGAATCGAGGAATCCCGTTGGTATATGAACAACCTGCCAGAGTTTGAGCGGAGCGAAATCCTGGCAGAGTTGTGATTTAAGCCGTGAATTCATGAGAAGACTGAGTTAAAGATGTAGAGGAGACTCTGGCAGGACGCACTACAAACTTTCATCTCGACATTCGACATTCTGCATTCAGTGTTCGGCGTTCGATGTTCATCATTCCTTTCCTACACCTGAATCACACCGGTTTTGAACTCGGGGATATCAGGATTATGGTCTGCACATTCAATTGCTTTGGATATTCGTTTTCTGGTGTCAGCCGGATGAATGATTCCATCGATCCATAAACGCGCTGCAGCATATCGAACATCGGTCTGCCTGTCGTACTGTGATTTGATTTTATCCAGTATTTCAGCTTTCTCTTCACCGCTCAGTTTCTCTCCTTTCTTCTCAAGAGTGGCAACCTGAATCTGGGTTAAGACTTTGGCAGCCTGGGTCCCGCCCATCACTGCAATCTGAGCAGTTGGCCAGGCATAAATAAATCTCGGATCATACGCCCTGCCGCACATTGCGTAATTGCCGGCACCGTAACTGTTGCCCACAACGATAGTAATCTTCGGCACGGTTGAATTGGCTACAGCATTCACCATCTTTGCCCCGTCCTTGATGATCCCTCCATGCTCACTTCGCTTTCCAATCATAAATCCGGTTACATCCTGGAAAAAGATAATCGGTATCTTCTTCTGATTGCAATTCATAATAAACCTGGCAGCCTTATCGGCACTATCTGAATAGATCACTCCTCCTATCTGCATCTCACCCTGCTTACTCCTTACCACAGTTCTCTGATTGGCGACAATCCCTACACTCCAGCCGTCAATTCTTGCATACCCGGTTATCAAAGTCTGGCCAAACCCTTTTTTATATTCTGTAAAACTGCTCTTATCAAGTATTCCGTCCAAAACCTTATACATATTGTAAGGTTTGTTTCTGTCTGACGGGAATAGTTCCAGCATTTTTTCTGAATCAAGATTCGGTTCAACAGAATTCTTGCGGTTAAACCCTGCACGCCCCCCGGTGCTCATCCTATCAATAAGCATCCTGATTGTATCCAGGCATTCCTGGTCATCTTTCATTTTATAATCTGTTACCCCGCTAATTTCCGTATGTGTGGTAGCTCCACCCAGTGTCTCGTTATCCACCTCCTCTCCGATTGCGGCCTTAACCAGGTAACTGCCGGCAAGAAATACACTGCCGGTGCCATCGACTATCAAAGCTTCATCACTCATAATAGGCAAATAAGCACCTCCGGCAACACAACTTCCCATGATCGCGGCAACCTGCGGTATTCCTTTTGCACTGATAACTGCATTATTTCTGAAAATTCTTCCGAAATGTTCTTTGTCGGGGAAAATCTCATCCTGCATCGGCAGAAATACACCTGCCGAATCAACGAGATAGATTAAAGGAAGATGATTCTCGATCGCAATCTCCTGGGCTCTCAGGTTTTTTTTGGCTGTGATCGGAAACCATGCTCCGGCTTTGACAGTTGCATCATTGGCAACCAGCATACAGGTTTTACCACTCACTGTTCCAATTCCCGTTATCACTCCACCTGCCGGGCAACCACCTACATCATCATACATTTCATATCCCGCCCACAACCCCAATTCCTGGAAATCTGTATCACTATCGAGCAGATAATCAATTCTCTCACGGGCAGTCAATTTGCCTTTTTTATGCTCTTTTTCAATTCTTTTTACTCCCCCTCCTTTTTTAATCTTTAATTCTTCTTTCTCTATAGAATGAATGATTTTCTTCAGCCAATCTTGAGACATAACTGTGGAGTTAATGTTAGGATATAAATTATCAGATAATACCTGTCAAATTTCAATCGTTTCAAGATAGTGAATTTGAGAAAGCGGAAAAGCCAATATTGTATAAGGGCTTCAATGCACTCTTAAGATAAACTATTATGTACCCAGGCAGAACTCAGATATTCTTATCATCAGATCAAGAATAATTTGCAATGATCTTGTAAACGCAATTGTTAGCAAGATTAGGTAATTTCCATAGCTGCTTCATGATTTTGGTTATAAATATCGATTTAATTAAATGATATGCAACGACTTTTATCGGTTTTAACAATACTTATCTTAATCTCCTTTGGTTACACTGAAGTACATGCGCAGAGGGGAGTTACTTACCAGGATTTACTTGAACGGTCTGAACAACCGAACATTTATCTTGATTATAATGTATTCCCGGCTGTAAATGATGGCGCACTATTTTCTGTAAGCTTCAGGATGGATAATGAACTGCTTCCCTTCAGAAGAATTCGGCCCGGAATGGAAATGCCAAGTGATGAAACTGAATATTACGCAACAGCAAGGATGAGTCTCGAAATTTTCAGGGGAAGCCTTCAGGGAAGGCGGCAAAATTTTGAACCGGTCACACGCAGCTCGTGGGCTGATACCGCCTGGACGGAGACATTTGAACAGACCAGGTCCAGGGTTGACCACCTGCAAGGTATGATTGCTACTGAACTTGAACCGGGAGAATACAGCCTCTTTCTTGATCTGAACAGGGATGGATCCCAAAGACATGCAAGATCACGAGAACGGTCAATTGAGATACCGGAATTTCAAACACACGATAAAGCTACTCTCACACTGCTTGAATCTGCAGATCAATCAGATGAATCGGTTCATATCAGATTATTGAATTTTGGTGAATATGTACTTTATGGACAGGATTACCAACTGATGCTGATACTTCCTGCTGATACCTCCTATGAGAACTATACATTGAAAATTGAACGTCTCAGGGTCGGATCTGACAGCCAAACGGTAGATTCTCCCTATTTTGAATTGAATTTCACCGATTCCGATCTTTTTTATATTAATGGAGTGTCACAACAGGCAGAAAGTAAAATTCCGGAATTTGATCTGAATAAAACTGAAACAGGATTTCCGGT
>SLKH01000374.1 GCA_007134665.1 Balneolaceae bacterium | reverse complement strand
TTTTCTAAAGTAACCTATTCATATAAAATGATTTTTATCCCAAATTCCTGAACTAAGTCGCTATTGTCCCGGGCTCAGCACACTTTTAACAATAGTACCGTCGTGCATCTTCTCAAATGCTTCATGCCACTCTTCCAGCGGCCAAACGCCACCGATCAGCGGTTTGACATCCAGTTTGCCGGATGTGAGTAATGATATCACTCGTTCCCATACCGGCCAGTTATGGCTGAAACTCCCCTGGATCGCAACATTTTTCTGAACAATGGGATCAATGTTAAATCCGAGCGGTTTTGGCCCCCATCCAACTTTAGTGATTTGACCTTTCGGGCGGACAAGCTGCATGGCTGTTTTCAGGCTTGCACTTACACCGGTAGCGTCGATAACGCAGTCGGCTCCGAGCCCGTCCCGTTCCATCACCCAATCCATTCCGTTTTCGATAAAGGTATCACATCCGTAGCTGGCAGCAATTTCCAGTCGTTTACGGTCGGATTCCAGGCCGATGACAGCTACATCAGCTCCGCAGAGCCTGGCGACGGCAGAGCAGAGAATCCCGATAGTTCCCGGCCCAAGTACTACAACGCGATCACCCGGTTTAATTCGGGAGTTTTCAACAACCGAGTTAAAGGCAACACAGCACGGTTCGGTCAGACAGGCATAGGTGAATTCAAGTGAATCAGGTACCTTATGCAGGCATCGGGCAGGAACGGATACATACTGCGTCATCGCGCCATTCACTCCATACCCAAATCCTTTTCGGGTTGGATCCAGATTGTAATATCCCTGCCGGCTCATCGGGTTGTTTTCATCAATGATTGCGGCAGTTTCGCTTACTACTCTGTCGCCTTCCTGCCAGCCTTTTACATTTTTCCCGAGCTCTGCGATTTTGCCACCAAATTCGTGTCCCAATACAACCGGGTAGTTCACTTCCCAGCTGTGATCACCAGTCCACTGATGCAGATCACTGCCGCAAACACCCACATTCGCGACTTCCAATAACACATCTTCATCTCCATAATCCGGCCTGGAAATTTCACGCAGTTCAACAGATCCTTTTTCAGGTGCATAATTGACGACAGCAGCAGATTTCATAGAATTGGGATGTAAATGAGTAAATGAGTGAATTATTTGACCGGGACGTTACCGTAAGCATGGACTTTTTCACAGATCAGTCGGAGCGAGCTTTCCAGGTCGCCGTCGGCCGTTTTGAAAGCATCGGCGTCGATGGCAAGGGGTGCACCGATCACAACCATGGGGGCGCCATATTCCGGGCACTGGATCGCCTGTTCGAGAGATAGCCCTCCGACCGCCTGCACCGGAACACTTACCGCATCGACAATGTCCCGCAGTTGATCCATCGGGCTGGGCATTCGTTCACCCCGCGCAGCAATACCACGACGTTCATCATACCCGATATGGTGAATAATATAATCACAACCCAGGTTTTCCAGCCACCTTGCACCTTCAATCATATCGGGGCTGATCATATTATCACCCATAACTTTGACATCAAAATCCCGGCCGGCTTCTACCACACATTTTACAGTTTCTTCATGTGCCCGGGCCATGACAACTACATGAGTAGCTCCGGCTTTGGCCATCATCTCAACTTCAAGATAGCCGCCGTCCATCGTTTTCAGGTCTGCAACGATGGGGGTATCCGGGAAAGCTTCCCTGAGCTTTCGGACTCCGTGCAACCCTTCGGCCAGGATCAAGGGTGTGCCGGCCTCCAGCCAGTCGACTCCGGCACGCATAGCCATGTCAGCAGTTTCAAGAGCTTCATCGATATTGGTCAGATCCAGCGATATTTGAACAACAGGTTTCATATATAAACGAGGATTGATGATGTGGTGATTTCCGAATCATATATAATGATAATTGATCAGAATTTGTATGAATTTTTTAATTGCCATACCATAAAATTTCGTTGAAATGCATCACAGGCAGAAATTGTGGACATAATATCCATGTAATCGTTCCAGGAATGTTTTGTAATCCGTGGTACAAGCCTGAATTCCACCACGAATTGTTCCGATGGAACAAATGGATATGGATTCCGCATTCCGTGGCCTACCCACGAGATGATCCTATCGGATCATGATGGGAGTGTATAATCCATACGGTTGCAACATTTACATCGGAAACGTAATCCAATCATGTTCCCAATATGATCCATTTCATATCAGATTAACCCCGAAATTGAAACAGTCAGGGTTTCTTATTTTAAATAAAGTTCTTAAACCTTAGTGTTTCAATGTCGGGCCCGTAAGGCAAAAAAGGTGCAACGACTTTTTTGGTTAAAATCATTCCGAGCCGTAATTATTCCCATCAATATCCAAGGTACAATTCCATATTCATTCTACGGAACGTTTCATTGGCAAATCCCGAAGTCAATATCACACCGAACCTCGTTCCGGAGGAACGATTCATGGGTAGACACCAGAGCCATGATCACCAACCCCTCGTTCCAGCGGAACGTTTCGTGCCCAGGGCACCGTCCTGAATTCCACCACGAATTATTCTGATTAATCGAGCCAATTTTCTAAGAGTTCGATTATTCCGGCTGATGGATCATCTGTCGTTATCACAAGATTCTGACTCGCGCCATTTCGCTGGTATTCGGAATGAATTATGTTGAGATCTTCCTGGATATCCGGGTTGTCGAAAGTTCCGGCTGCATCCGTTACACCTGCCATCAATAATCTGCGGGGTGCGATAGCAGCAGCGAGATCCGGCAGGTCATATTCTCCGATGGATCCGGCTACACTGCTCAGGTGGAAACCCGGATCATAGAAGCGATTCATGACCAGAGAGCGGTAAGACGCATACGGTTCAATCAAGGCAACCCGGGTGATTTTCGAATCAAGTACAGATGCATGAAGAAGTATGGGAGACAAACTATTGATGGCTATTCCATAGATTTCTTCTATACCAGGTTGTTGTTCAATATACCGGGCAAGCCTGATCACATCCGCTGCCTGTATTCCTGTAATGCTTCTTCCTGTCAGTACTGATGCGATCCAGACGTCAAAGGATACC
>SLKH01000097.1 GCA_007134665.1 Balneolaceae bacterium | reverse complement strand
TTCCTTTGCCTCAAGTACTTCTGCCCTGTCCAGGCCACTTTCAGGCTCCACACCATGGAATCCGGCATCCTTTAACATCCGGAACTGTTCAATCAAACTGTAATTATCTCTTGAAGGAAACGTCTGAAGCATGAACCCTTTTTTGAGTTCACCATTAGTATTACCTTCATCTGCAGCTTTCCGGCCAGTTAATGACTTTCCCGGTAAACCGGTAAATGCCGTACCAGCTAAACCTGCAGTTCCCAGTTTTATAAAATCACTTCTTCTCATAGTCATCCTAACAAGGATTCATTTGTCATTAAAATTAAGACTGTCCAAAACATTCTGATTCCTTACAAAAAATCAAAAAAAGAACTTGCCTCGGTTTTTACAATCTGGTATCACTTTATCCGGATTAAAATCGAGTGAATCACAAATTTCCTCTTTTCAACTCATCAACTGCATAGTTTGCAGCCCTTGCGGTTATCGCCATATAGGTCAGTGACGGGTTCTGGTTTGCAGAGGATGTCATACAGGCACCATCTGTAACAAAAACATTCGGTGAACCATGAACCTGGTTCCATCCATTTAATACCGACGTTTCCGGATCTCTTCCCATCCGGGCGGTACCCATTTCATGGATGCCTAATCCAGGCCCTCCGGGATTGTCATATGTCGTAACATCTTTAAAACCGGCGGCCTCCAGCATTTCGGCAGCATCCGTTTTAATCTCTTCTCGCATGATGAAATCGTTCTCGCCAAATTTCACATCAAATACCGCCAATGGCTGACCCCATTTATCCGTTTTGTCATGATCGAGCCACATACGGTTTTCAGGATCAGGAAGCATTTCACCAAAAGCACCCAAACCCATCGTCCATTCACCCGGAGTTTGCACCAGTTCCTTTAAAGGGCGTCCGATAGCCATTTCGCGGATTCCCCGCCACCAATTTTGTCTGCTGGCACTACCCTGAAAGTGAAATCCCCTCAGATAATCCCGCTGTTCATTTCCAAGATTCCTGTAACGGGGCATATGAACAGATGCCGGCCGGCGGCCATAGTAATACTTATCCTGGAATCCGTCAAACCGGCCACTTGCGCCTACCCTGAAATGGTGATCCATCAGGTTACGGCCAAGCTGATCCGAGTCGTTTCCAAACCCTGTTGGAAAACGGTTTGAGATAGAATTCAGCATAATCATCGTAGTTGCTATCGTTGATGCACACAGAAACACTACTTTACCATAAAACTCAATCTCTTCCCCTGATTCGGCATCAACCACTTTCACCCCGGTAGCCCTGCCGGAATCTTCATTATAAATAACAGAACTGACGATCGAATGTGGCCTTAAAGTCATATTCCCTGTACGCTCGGCGGCCGGCAGCGTTGTGGAGTTACTGCTGAAATATGCACCGTACGGACATCCCCGCATACATTTGTTTCGAAACTGGCAGGCTCCTCTGCCATTGTGGGGAACCGTCAGATTTGCAAATCGGCCCATTGTCAGTACCCGGCCATCAAACTTCTCCAAAATTTGTTCCCTGGCGTGTTTTTCCACACAATTCATCTCGATGGTTGGCAGAAAAATACCGTCCGGACATTGGGGTAACCCTTCCTCCATACCACTAATACCTGCAAACGCTTCAACATGATCATACCAGGGCTCAAGGTCTTCGTATCGGATTGGCCAGTCCACTCCATATCCATCTTTTGCATTTTCTTCAAAATCGTGTGGCCCCAATCTCAGGCACTGCCTCCCCCACATGATCGATTTGCCTCCAACGTGATAGCCTCTCATCCAGTCAAAGCGCTCCTTTTCAATATAGGGCTGTTCCGTGTCTTTCACCCACCAGTGTTTAGTCGATTCCCTCACTGTGTAACCGGATCTCATTTGAACTTCATAATCTTTCGCCTCTTCAGGAGTCAACAGGTCATTGCGGGGAAGATCCCATGGTTCAAGGGTTGCTGTAGGGTAATCTTCAGGATGTCGCACATTTCGCCCGCGCTCAAGCACCAGGGTATTTAAGCCACTTTCTGTTAATTCTTTTGCCGCCCATCCTCCACTGATGCCCGTTCCCACTACGATCGCATCGTATGTATTCTGTTTTTTTGCTTTGAGGTTAAGATTCATACAGCCTGTTCGATTTGATTTTAATTATGTTAATATTCAGATATCCGGAATCAATAAATACCAGACCGAGCTATTTTGCACCCGAACCTTCCGAATTCAGTGGATACCTTCTGGCAGGTGAAGATGCAAAATAAAAAATCAGCACTAATATGAAATGAAAATGTTTCAAATCTGATGATCAGACCTGTTAATTAATTTTGAATCAGTTCGTAAATGACATCTCCGGTTACTGCTTCACTGGTAAAATCCAATCCAAGAAAGGCTGCAATCGTTGCAGCTATTTGATCCTGGTAAAATTGTTGTGAAACCTTCATCTCTCCGCCGACAGGTGTATCCGGGCCAAGCACTGCAAGCCAGACTTCTTCAGCACCGTCAATATTCGCTCCATGATGTCTCCACTGATCGACAGGTACTGTACCACGGCCATGGTCTGTTGCTATCAAAAAAGTTGTTTTCCCCTGATAAATTGGGTCAGACTGAATAAAATCCCATAACTCAGAAATAAATGCATCAACCTGCCTGGCTGAGTAGAGGTAATTTTCATAATCACCGCTGTGTGCAAACTCGTCGGTTTCATCAAATGCCAGGTATAACAGTCTTGGCTGATGTTTTTGAAGGAATTCCATCGCATAGTGAAAAGTAAAGGCATTATGCCTGACGGTCTGCCAGGGGCGGGGAATCTGGCTAATCATTTCATTAAGCAGAACTTCACGCTCTGTCAGGCCGGGCCCTTCAACCGGTTCAAAACCGGCATTCACCGGTATACCGCTTCGATCGGAATTAATGATATAAGGAAATACATCCCAGGAAGCAAAAGCAGCTACCTTTCCCTCAAAACCGGGCTGATTGTTCACAAATTCAAGTACCGTCAGATTTTGATTCCATTCTCTTGCATTACTGTTTACCTCCGGATCTGCATATCCGGCCA
>SLKH01000038.1 GCA_007134665.1 Balneolaceae bacterium | reverse complement strand
TACTTTCTACTCAAGACTAATATCTCTTTTCACTTCCAATTTCCGTCGGGGTATGACCTTCGTAGAAATTGCATTTGTGCAAGGAGGTGTCCCAGGTGTTCGGTATGAAATCCATTTCTTCCGCCTGATGCCATATATTGTTCGTTATCGGGGACGTTTAATGTTGCTTCTACCAGTATATCTGTAACGATCCTGAGCCATTCATCTTTTAATTTATTGAGATCTGCACCGAACCCAAAGTGTATGGCTTTCTGGTCAATCTCATCCATGATAAACATCTCACCGGTGTACATCCAAAGATCATCGAATGCTTTTTGTATCCGATCATGACTTTCTTCGGTACCATCGCCCAGACGAAAAATCCATTCCCGGCTGTGCCTGAGATGATAGCGGATTTCCTTCAGGTGTTTCCCGGCTAATCCGCTGAATTGCTGATCGTTGGAATGAACAAGTTCAGAATAGAACAAATAGCTGAATGTGCTGAATATAAGCTGCCTGGCGATGGTGTATCCAAAATCACCATTAGGTTGTTCAACCAATTGCAGATTTTTGAAATCGATATCATCCCGGAAATAAGCAAGATCATCTTCATCTCTGCCTTTACCTTCAATATCTGTGGCGAAGGTATAGAGGGCTCCTGCATGGCCGATCAGGTCCAGGGCTATATTGGCCAATGCGAGATCTTCTTCCAGCTCCGGCCCGTGCCCACACCATTCAGACATTCGTTGCCCAAGTATCAGCCTGTCATCAGCAAGCCTGATAAGATAATCAAACAGAACTTCGTTTCTTGTTTCAGGTATGCGATCAAGGGTGCTCATGTTTTTGCGTTGAGTGGTAAGTAAATAGTAGATAGTAAATAGTAAATGGTAGATGGTAGAAAGTTATCTATCTACTTTCTACTATTTACTATCTACTATTAACTCAAATCAAATGATTACTTTCTTTTCTTTACAGTTCTTGGTACACTGTAAAACTGAGGATGCCTGTAAACTTTATCATTGGCTGGATCGAAAAATGGCCCCTGGTCATCAGGAGTTGATGCCACAATTTGATCGGCTGGAACGATCCAGATATTTATCCCTTCATTTCGCCTTGCATAGGTGTCGCGCGCGTTTTGAAGTGCCATCTCGGCATCCGGTGCATGAACACTTCCGGCATGCTCAAACGGTTTGCCGTTATCAGGCTGATAAAATACTTCCCAAATCAGCCATTCATTATTTTTTGATTGATTATTCATTCAGGAAACTGATTATTAAATTCTTTTATCAATTATCAGGATGCTTTTTCCTCGTTCAGTTTCTTTTTGCGTGCATATTCAGCAGCAGCTTTTCGAACCCATTCGCCTTCTTCGTATGCTTTTCTACGTGCTCTTATCCGTTCCCTGTTCATCGGCCCGTTGCCTTTGATAACTTCCCAGAATTCTTCCCAGGGTATTTCCCCAAAATCCCAATGACCGGTATCTTCATTGTATTTCAATTCAGGATCAGGCAGATCAACTCCGATTGCACGGGCTTCCATTACGCTTCGGTCAACAAAACTTTGGCGCAATTCATCATTGCTTTTCGTTTTAACACCCCATTTAATCAGTTCCTTGCTGTTGGGTGATTCGTCATCAGGAGGCCCGAACATCATCAACGTTGGCCACCACCATCGATTAACAGCATCCTGTGCCATTCTTTGCTGACCTACTGTTCCTGAAGCCATTTTTGCAAGCATTTCATAACCCTGCTTTTTGTGGAAGCTTTCTTCCCTGCAAATCCGAATCATAGCCCGTGCATAGGGTCCGTAAGACGACTTTGCAAGCATGGTTTGATTGACAATAGCAGCACCATCCACAAGCCATCCGATTACACAGATATCAGCAAAGGTAAGAGTTGGATAATTGAAAATGCTTGAGTATTTGGCATTACCGTAAATATAACCTTCAACCATCTCCCGCCTGGATACCCCCAATGTTTCTGCGGCGCTATACAGATACAGTCCATGCCCGGCTTCATCCTGAACTTTGGCAAGTAAAACCTTCTTACGATTCAGTGATGGAGCACGCTGAATCCAGTTGCCTTCCGGCAGCATTCCAACAATTTCAGAGTGTGCATGCTGGCTCATCATCCGGATTAATTGCCTGCGATACCGCTTTGGCATCCAATCCTTAGGTTCAATGATTTCTCCGTTGTCAATGCGTTCCTGAAATCTCTGATGCATTTTGTTTTCCTTCATAAAAAAGCGCTTTTCCGGACTGTTTGCACCAATTTAAACAATTAGCTGTAAACCTTCATTCAGAAAATTAAATCGAATTGAACAGATTATATCTTTAATTTAAAAATTGAGGGCAAAAAAGGTCTAACGACTTTTTTGGGTTAAAACTGTACAGAAGAAGTTAAAAGGCCGGGTTTCAGGTTACTTGATAAACAACAGGTATCTTTATGGCTTTACATATAAAACAGTCAAATGAATTTATTCAAAACTGAATGGAATGATTGCCAGAACTATATTTTTTTCGACTTTCATTCTGTTATTTATCTCGGAGTTTGCCCAATCTCAACCGTCAGATCTGTATATCATTCCCAAACTGAATAGCCCGATCACATTTGATGGTAAGGTTGATGAACCCGCCTGGGAGGCCATCGAACCGCTTCCTTTGGTCACTCACTGGCCTTCGTTTGGTAAAGAAGTTGACTTAAACGAAACACAAATCAGAATTGCCCATGATGACGAATATCTCTATGTAAGCTGCCGGTGTTATGGAGACCCTGAAAATATCCGTGCACCTACCTATAAACGGGATGAAGTTAATATGTCGATTGATGGGCTTTCAATTGCTTTAGATACATTCAACGATAATGAAAATATTCTTTGGTTTAACGTAACACCCACCGGCTCAAGAACAGATGGCTCGGTCAGCAATGATGCACAGGGAGAAGCCCCGGTTAATCTTTTTTGGAATACCATTTGGGAGGCAGAAGCCGAAATCACTGATGACGGCTGGACAGTCGAGATGCGTATTCCTTTCAGCAGCCTTCGGTATGAGAGCGACGATGGCCGTGTAGAGATGGGGCTTATTGC
>SLKH01000123.1 GCA_007134665.1 Balneolaceae bacterium | reverse complement strand
CGGTGAGTGATTCTCATTATTCGTTACTTGCATCAGATACGGCTTTTCAATGGAAGTAATCCATATCTCACCACTCTGCTGGAATGATATCATTGTTCCATCAGGGCTCCAGGCCGGATTTGAAACCCCTGATTTTGATTCCACTAAGATTCTTTTGTTTTCAAAATCAGGGTCAGAAATAATAAGATTATTGTTTTTTGTATATACAATATATGAGTTGTCATAATTCAATGAATAATTTAAAACAACATCCCGATTAGCTTTTTTAAGGTTTCTCCCTCCCAAATCCACCTCATATGTACTCATATCGGTGTATGCAGAATCATTCCAGGAAAAGTAGATCTTACTCACATCAGCCGAGAAATTTGAAAAAACAGGCCGAACACCCGGAAGGTACGGTTCATCAAACAAATCTTTCAGTTCCAGGTCTGTAAGGCCTTGCTGGGCAAATACACCGGACAGAGTAAGCAGTGACAGTAAAATAGTCAGAATAGCTTTTTGCAACATGATTTAACAGGCAATTAATAATTAATTAATTGAAACACTTTCTTTCCAAATTCGTGTAGCAATAACAGATGACTTCTTGGTTAAGGGCTGATGAAAAAATCAGCTCATATAAAAATCTTCATTTGAGATATCCTCATAAATACATATCCAAATGTTGATAGGCACATAGCCTTAAAGCCTTCACCCCGACCGGTGGAGGCTTTTATTTTGGAAACCGGATCATGGGAATATACCCATCGACTCATAAATGATACCGACCTTCTCTATACCATTGATATACGCAGCCGTTCGAAGGTCAACATCATGTTTCTTTCTTAGTTCATTGATTTCGTTGTATGAAGAGATCATAGTTTCTGCGAGCCCTGAATCAACAAGTTCATATTCACCTGCACCCTGGGCAAGATATGATAACTCCTGTTCTGTAAACATCCGGTCGGATATATTTTCAATAACACTGAGTATTTTTCTGTAACTGGTCTCTTCAAATCGTTTACCGAGCCTGCCGAAACGAACATGCGACAAATTTTTCAACCATTCAAAATAGGAGACCGTTACACCACCTGCATTTAAATAATTATCGGGAATAATTAATGTCCCCTTTTTTTTCAGATAATCATGAGCTTCTGAAGTTGTTGGGCCATTTGCGGCTTCACCAATTATTTTAGCCTTGATCCTTTCACAATTTTCAGCATTAATCTGATTTTCAAGAGCTGCAGGAATCAAAATATCACATTCCGCTTCTAAAGCCTTGTTTTTCCCTTTTAATTCGGTTGTCCCCTCAAAACCGATAATCGTGCCATTCTCTTTACGGTATTCAGTCAGTTTTTGCAGGTCAATTCCATTCTCATCGTAAACAGAGCCTTCAATTTCTGCAACACCTACCATAATTGCGCCGGCTTCAGTCAGGTATTTTGCTGCGTGATATCCCACATTACCCAATCCCTGAACTATAAAAGTTTTACCTTCAATCCCGGTATCCAGATCCAAATCTTTCATATCTTCTTTGCTCTGGCAGGCTTCCATAATTCCATAATAAACACCTCTTCCTGTCGCTTCTGTACGCCCGCGAATCCCTCCCTGAGATATCGGCTTTCCGGTTACACATCCATCGGCATTAATGTCAGAATTCAACTGCCGAAATGTATCAAGGATCCATGCCATTTCACGCTCTCCGGTTCCATAGTCCGGAGCAGGCACATCAGATCCCGGCCCGATAAAATTCTTTTTATATAGCTCAAAAGTATAGCGGCGGGTAATTCTCTCTATCTCACTATCCGTATATTTTGATTTGTCAATTTTGATGCCGCCTTTTGCACCACCAAACGGCACATTGACTACGGCACATTTATAAGTCATTAAAGCAGCCAGTGCCATCGTCTCATCTTCATTGACAGTCATTGCGTATCGAATACCTCCCTTGGTCGGCAGTTTATGATGGCTGTGTTCAACCCTCCAACCCTCAATTACCTCTATAGAGCCATCATCTTTTTCAAGTGGAAAAGTAACATGCAATACATCATTACATATTTTCATCTGTGCAAGTAACCCTTTATCCAAATTCGTATAAGCCGCTGCTTTATCAAATGCCTTATTTACCTGTTCAAAAAATTTATAATCGTCAGACATGATACCTATTAGTTAGTTTATCTTTTGATGAGTCAAGATTTCTTTAATTTGAACGTCGTAATTCCTCTCGTATATATCAAATATATCAAACAAATCTTGTCTGCCCGCCAAGTTCTATTCTTGAAATTATTTCCCAGGTATCCGGAGTTCCATTACATAATACAAGAGCCAATGCATCCCCGGTTATTGATCTGCATTCTTTAACGTCAATCAGAGTACGCAAACGCTTTCTTTCAGGTTCAGTCATTTCTCCATACAAGAGACTTATATGCGGGTTAAAGGAATTATTGTAAACACTATCTAAAGTTGCAGCAAGTTGTTGCCGAAAATTTTTCAGGGCTCCGGAAAGTTTGATATCAAGATAGAAACTTTGATAGGGTGAACTGATACCATTTATACCGGAAATTTCAAGATTCAAAGATTCCCTGCCTTCAGAAAACTTATTCAATTTCTGAATAATTCGTTTTTCGCTAAGCTGTTCTGAAGGTTTTAGTAGTGTCAGGTGAGGTTCAAATTCATGAGACCGGAATTTTTTTCTTAATTGATATTGCCAGTCTTTTACAGTTTTTCTGTCCCTCTTTGATAGTAATAACCAAACAATGTAGCCCCGGACAGGAGGAAGCATCAATCAAACGGTATAGGTTTTAAAATTTCAGATTATATATGGCAATCTGTATCTGAGCAATAATTTTTATTGAAATTAATAAGCTTGTAAAGCACACGCCACCTGCTTCAGGTCAATCCCTGTTATTTTCTAATCTATGCAATTTTGGTGTCTTCACGGTGTTCTGGATGGATATTAAAAACATTGCAAAGAAAAAGAAATGCAACGGCCCCGATTGAAGCGTAAGCCAGTGCGCCGAATAAATTTAAATGTATTGCAACAATACCGATTACCAACGAACCAATCACTCCACCTATTAAGTTGCCTGT
>SLKH01000043.1 GCA_007134665.1 Balneolaceae bacterium | reverse complement strand
TTATCCTTAGTCATTTAAAGCAATTTCTACTATTGGATAAAACATCATATACGCTCAACCTCCTTCGATCCCATCAGGCCATGAGGGCGTATCCACAGAATCAGTATCAAAACGAAAAAGGGAGCAACTGTACCGAGTCCGCTAAGTCCGGTCCAGTCCCGAAGATATCCTCCGCCAAGTTCTTCCATGACCCCAATCAAAACACCGGCAATTGTCGTGCCGACAATACTGTCGAGACCCCCGAGTATTACGGCAGGAAAGACCCTTATTCCATATGCACTGAGTTCAGGAGTCAATCCTGAAATATTTCCGGTAATCACACCACCGGCGGCCGATACGATAGCTGCCACCACCCATGCAAGTGCAAAAACCCGGTGAAGCGGTACACCAACGCTTCTGGCAGCAACCTGTGAACTTGCTGCCGCCCGCATCACCAGACCGGTTTGGGTGTACCGGAAAAACAATCCGAATAATACCATAAATGCGATACAGACCAGGAAACTGTATATATAAATCACACTGACTCTCACCACACCAAGGTCAACCGGTACATCCTGAATGAATACAGGAAAGTGCAGTGTGATCGGCCCCCATACAAGCAGAACGATTGACCGTAGAATAATCCCGATACCGATCGTTACCATCACAACACTCATTACCGGTGAATTCATCATTCTCCTTAATACAAGCCGTTCAATCAGAACTGCCATCACAGCCATCAGAAGAAGAGTTAAAAGGAAAGCACCAAGAATTCCAATCTGCAGTTTTAATACAATCTCGAGGCAGATATAAGCACCGATCATCAGCAGCTCTCCCTGGGCAAAGTTAAGGACTTTTGAAGCCTTGTAGATCAATACAAAACCCAGTGCTACCATGGAGTAAATTGAGCCGACCAGTATTCCATTTATCAGAAGCCCGAAAAAATAATCCATCAAGCTTCCCCCAGGTATGCTTTTCGGACACGCTCGTCTTTTACTACTTCCTTCGGGGTACCTTCAGCGATTTTTCTTCCGAAATCCAGAACAACTGTATGACTAGAGACCGATTGAACCACACTCATATCATGTTCAATCATCAGAATCGTAATTCCTTCCCCGTTAATCTCCATGATCCATCTTGAGAGTTCTTTTTTTTCAGCCTGTGTCATTCCGGCCATGGGCTCATCAAGTAACAATAATTTCGGCCTGGCCATCAATGCCCTTCCCAGTTCCAGATGTTTCTGTTTCCCGTAAGAGAGTTCACCTGCAGGAACTTCTGCTTCGTCTGTCATTCCAAGTTTTTCAAGTATTCCGAGAGCTTCCTCAAAAAGGCCGGCTTCTTCATCCCGGCATCCGAAAGAACTCCAGTAGAGACATTGGCTGAACAGTCCCCGTTTAAGCCTGTGATGGCCGCCAACCATTAAATTCTCCAATACTGTCTGCTCCGGAAATACATTGATATGCTGAAATGTTCGTGCAATTCCGAGATGGATGCGCTCGTGTGCCCGGATACCGGTTAACTCTGCATTTCCATAGCGAATACTGCCTTCCGGTTTATACTGCCCTGATATACAGTTCAGAAGCGTTGTTTTTCCGGCACCGTTTGGTCCGATGATAGAGTGAATGCTTCCCGGCTGAACTCGAAAAGTGACATCTTCCAGTGCCTGAACGCCACCGAACGACTTCGAGACGTCAGAGATAAATAATTCCACCTGCTGGATTGATGAAGTTTTTTTCAAAATCAAAATATCATCAGTTTATTACACCTATATCAGTATCCGCGGGGAGAGATACCTGTTCATCTGTCTGTAAATATTTAATCAAATCGATCACTTCATCATCATCAAGAGTATCAAACAGCCGGGGCGGCATCAATGATGTTTCGGTATCTTCACGCGTTTGGATATCCGACTTATTGATGATTACTTCATCAAGGCCAACGGTTCGCAGTGTTAACTGCCTCTCACCCTCTGAGACAATATTACCGGAATATGTTCTGCCATCACGGGTTGTAATGACGACCAGCCGGTATGTATCCGATACCACCTCGTTCGGATTGATTACCATGCGTAAAATATAGTCGACGTTTTGCCGGTTTGACCCGGTCAGATCCGGTCCTATTTCCCCGCCTTCTTCATATAATTTATGGCAGGCAGCACACACCCGTTTATAAATGACCCTGCCCCGGTGAACATCCCCGCTCTCAATCACTTCATCAGTCAGCAGTTCCCTGTAATGTTCGTATGCGATTTCATTCGCTGTAAGCTCATCGCCGATCGGGCCCCATACGTCCACAAAACCAACTCCGACAACCCGCTGTAACTGTCGCGCCACATCTACCGGTACATCCCTTTTCGGTATCCGGCCGTCTTTCATAGCCTCTGTCAATAGCTGGCCGTGTACTGTTCGTGTAGCCAGGGACCGAATTGCCTCGTTCTTCTCCAGGCTGGTGAATTCATCATATCTTTCGATCAATAATTTGCCTAATTCTTCATCATCATAATAGGCAACCGCCCGGATAGCTTCGATGCGCAGATAATCTGCATCAAGATAATCCTGTAAATTTTCAATGATATTTTCATTCTGCTCTCCGGCAAGTACCCGAAGTGCTTCGCGCCTTTGGTGATCTGGCTGAGAATGATCACGCAAAATCGCTAAAAACTGGTCTGAAGCATCACGGTCGCCAAACTGTTGTGCAATATCAAGAGCAAGCTGTGCAATTCGGCTGTCTTCTGATTGTCTCAATGCCTCATAGGTTTCCTGCCAGTTGTCCGGCGGCAGCAAATCAGAACTCCTTCCTTCCAGTCCGTCTCGCATTCCTTCCAGCATTGACCGTTGCCCTGCAGAGCGGTTTTGCATGATATTGACCAAGGGTTCAAACTGATCTGCTTCAACAGCCCGCCGGGCAGCAAACCGGGCGATTGTTGGTATTTCACTTCGACTGGCTAATGCAAGGGCACGTTCCGGGTTGTCAGCTACAAGCGGTTCAAATCCCAGCCATAACATGACGGGGATGTTGTGATCATCCGCATCTTCACTGTTGCTCATCAGATTTTCTGCAATTTCCCATCTTTCGTTGAGATGCAGGCGCTGTAATACTGCAG
>SLKH01000134.1 GCA_007134665.1 Balneolaceae bacterium | reverse complement strand
TTATCCCTGTCCCATACTTTTTCCCCGTCGATCCAGGTTTGCAGAACCTTTGTATATACACTAAACGGTTCACCTGATAAAATGATAAAATCAGCATCTTTCCCATTTTCCAGTGATCCGATACGGTCGTCAAGATCCATCATCCGTGCATTGGCAATTGTCAGTGATTCTATTGCTTTTTCACGGCTCATACCTTCCCGGATGCCAAATGCACCTGAACGAAGAAAGAGCCTGGAATCGGTAACACTGTCATCGGTATGGTAGCCGAAGTCAACACCTGCCTCTTCTAATACTCGACCGGTTTTAAAATAGAGGTATTCAGCTTCGAGTTTTCCACCGGGAGAATCCAGAACGATAATCGATGCAGGGTAACCGGACTGTGCAATTTCATCTGCCACCTTCCAGGCTTCGGTGACATGGTGTAAAACCATGCGATAACCAAATTCATCAGCCAGCCTGATAGCAGTAAGAATGTCATCATGACGGTGAGTATGATTATGAACAAGCCGTTTTCCTTCAAGAACTTCTACAAGTGTTTCCATCTGCAGGTTCCGGGAGGGCATTTCATCTTCATTATCCTCTGCATCGATAATCTGCTGCTGATATTCCTGTGCCTGGATGAACAGGTTACGAACCATAGCGGCCGACCTGGCGCGGGTTCCCGGTGCCGGCGATTGCCCGATCGGGTTGGTGCCATTAGCCATTTTAAGGCCGCCATAAATCTCATTCGCTTCGTCTGAATAGACCAGCATCTCTTCAATGGTATTTGCTGGTTTGAGCTTGATATAAACTGTCTGGCCACTCATCAATAAACCGGACCCGGGCATCACATTTGCAGTTGTTACACCACCGGAGAGGGCTCTTCGAATGGTGTCACTCCTTGGATCAATGGAATCCAGGATTCTGACATCCGGATGAAGGCTTGCGGATCGGTCACCACCATCACCGCCGCCAATATGAGAGTGAGGATCAACCAGGCCGGGCATGATTATATTACCAGTTACATCGATAACTTCAGCACCGGAAGGAATATTGATCTGTGACCGGTCTCCAACAGATTCAATCACTCCGTTCCTGATAATCAGTATGCCATCATGATAGTTTTCTCCAGTTGCAGTAATGATTTCGGCACCGGTAAAAACTTTCAGACTCTCCTGTGCAGTCAATGGTAACGGAAGCCACAAACCACATAGAAAAATGAGTAATAGAATTATTTTTCTCTTTAACATTTTAAAAATTGGTTCATATTAATGGACAGAGTTGCCGATCCAACTTAAAAAATGAAGCAGTAAAAGGAAATGGAAGAAATTACAGGGGTAAATATTTTATTTTTTCATCTATAAATCGAAAATCATGTGGCCCATCACAGAGCATTCTGTATGGCGTCCACAAAGTCAAGCTTTTCCCATGGAAATTCCTCGCGGCCAAAGTGTCCGTAGGCAGCAGTCTTTTGGTAAATTGGCCGTTTCAAATCAAATCGACGGATAATACCTGCCGGGGTCATGTCAAACGTTTTGGAAACAGCTTCTGCAAGTTGTACATCATCAACTTTACCGGTGCCATACGTATTTACATGAATAGAGACCGGTTCTGCAATTCCTATCGCATAAGCAACCTGAACCAGGCACTGTTCAGCCAGGCCTGCGGCTACAATATTCTTGGCTACATGCCGTGAAGCATAAGCGGCACTTCTGTCTACTTTAGAAGGGTCTTTTCCGGAAAAAGCACCGCCGCCATGGCCGCCCCATCCGCCATAAGTGTCTACGATAATTTTTCGTCCGGTTAAACCGGTATCTCCATGCGGGCCGCCAATTACAAACCTGCCTGTCGGGTTCACATGGAGAATTGTATTTGAATCAACCAGGTGATCCGGGATCACATCGGTTATCAAATGTTTTTTAATATCTGCTTTGATCTGAGACTGTTCTACATCCGCATCATGCTGTGTGGAAATAACGATGGTGGAAACCCGAATCGGTTTTTTATTTTCATCATATTGTACAGTTACCTGGCTTTTGCTATCCGGCCCGAGATAAGGCATCAGGGCGGTATCTTTTCGAATATGTGCCAGTTTCTTCAATAACTGATGGGAATAAAGAAGAGTCATCGGCATGAGTACATCGGTTTCCTTTGTTGCGAAACCGAACATCATTCCCTGGTCACCTGCACCCTGGGCTTTATTACTGTCTGAATCGACACCCTGTGCAATATCAGGGCTTTGCTGGTGAATCGTCGATAGTACCCCACAGGAATCTGCATCAAACCGATAGCTCGCCTTGGTGTATCCAATATCCCTGATAACCTGCCGAACAACTTCCTGTATGTCTACATACGATTTTGTGGATACCTCTCCTGATACGATGGCAAGGCCGGTGGTCACAAGAGATTCGACAGCAACACGGGAATTGGGGTCATCCCTGAGCATCGCATCCAGAATTGCATCTGATATTTGATCAGCAATTTTATCAGGATGGCCTTCAGATACGGATTCAGACGTAAATAGGTGCTTCATGATGTTAGTCAGATAATAAATTTGTCAAATAAAAAGTGATGTGAAGGTACAAAAAATCCGAATCTCTTTCAGCATTCAGTTTGTTTAGTGCACCCGGTATGATCAGGTACTGTTAAACAGGTCCTGGCCTCCATTTTTATTGGGATCGATACCCAGGTAATGATATGATTTTGATGCAGCAATACGGCCTTTGGGTGTTCTCTGCATAAATCCTTCTTTTATAAGATAGGGCTCATAAACTTCTTCAATTGTTCCTTTGTCTTCTCCAACGGCGACGGCAAGAGTACCAAGGCCTACAGGCCCGCCGCTGTAATTCTCAATGATAGCTCTTAAAATCCTGATATCCATTTCATCCAGGCCATTTTGATCGACATCCAGAGCATTGAGGGCTTTGTCGGCAACTTCTGCTGTTATTTTGTCTAACCCATCAACCTGGGCAAAGTCTCTTGTACGTCTCAGAAGTTTATTTACAATTCTCGGTGTACCCCTGCTTCGCCTTGCGATTTCATGAGCTCCGTCGTCGGTAATTCCAAACTGAAGAATATGAGCCGTTCGCAGAGCAATGCGTTGTAGCAATTT
>SLKH01000339.1 GCA_007134665.1 Balneolaceae bacterium | reverse complement strand
GAAGGATCGGGATTTCCAAACACATTCAACTTGCGGCGTGCGGTTCGCCGGTTGAGCGATTGGACGTTTCTTCAATTATCCTTCAACGATACATGCTTCCCCCAGATCATGTTGCCCCGTCTTTGGATAAGATGATAGTCTGCTAAAGACTTGTTCAGGTAAAAAACGGTGGGTCGCGAAATTTTAATGTGAGATTTTCCCCTACATAGCACGATAGCATATCATTACATCAGTATAGGTATTTGATGTACGATTCAGTGATCAAAATATGCAAACTTTATACATGAAAATAATTTCAGTGAATAAAGGAGGCAAAATGAAAACATCAATGGGGAATATTTCAATTCTTGCAGTTTTTTTATTTATGACTTTGCCATTGTATGCTCAGCAAACAGGTCAGCAGCAGCAAATGCAACAACAGATGCAGCATCAGATGCAACAAATGCAGGATATGCAGCAGAAGATGACCAGGATGATGGAGCATACACAAAATATGACAAGAGAAATGCATCAGAGAATGGAGCAGGCTCAAAATGAACAGATGAGAGAACAGTACCAGATGATGCATCGGTTTGGAGAACATCTGGGAATGACCCTGGGCAATATGAAGAACGCGGCAGAGCGTTGTGAATTAATGCTCCGTGACCGGGAGATGATGCGCGACAGGGAAATGAACCAGGAGATGGAGAGAATGAGGCAGCATCTCTCCGACATGACAGACGAGATGGATGAGGCTATCCGTACGATGGAAAGAATGACGGAAAGGCTGAGAACCCGTCAACAACAAAGTGATTAAACATCGGATTTTAATAAATAATCAATTACATGCAATGAGATGAAAGTGAAAGTTGATGATTGGAAAAAACTTCACGAATCACTGATTATTTGTCTTGAGAGTTGTCTCATTGTATTAATGGGAACCGGAATATTGCAGGCACAACAGGTGACCTATTCGGGGAGCCTGCAGTTTGCAACCGGTTCCTATTTTTTTACTGAAAGCACCGAAAGTTTTTATATCGTAAATGGGTTGACCCTCTCCGGCGATATCGGGCGCATTTCTTTGAATATCCCCTTTGTTATCCAGAGTACTCCATGGGTCTCCTATATCCAACAGGGCGGCATTCCGACCGGTGGCTCTCAGCACGGAGAAGTGGACGGACGCAGAAGTGGGGCATCATCTATGCAGGAAATGGCACAGCAGAGGAGGCATCGGGTTGACTTGCCGGATACGGTATCCTACAGGAGCAGCAGCTTCAGCGATCCAACAGTAGGCGGAACCCTTTTCCTCTATGGCAGAACTTCCCCATCAACTTCAGTGAATTTGAATACAACTGTAAAAATTCCTTTGGCCAATCCGGAAAGTGGATTTGGTACCGGTGCGTGGGATTTCGGTACCGGGCTTTCGATTTTTCAGCGAATCAGGTCATTCTTTTGGTATGGAGATGTGACTTACATGTGGATCGGTGATATGGATGAACTTAAGTTAAATAATCCTTTCTATTTTAGTACAGGTATCAGCAGGCCTTTTGGCGGCGGCAGATGGATGGTAAGCACTTCTTTTAGTACATCAACCCGGATTATTGATGAATATGACCCACCCATGAGCCTGAATTTCGGATTCGGCCATTTTATATCCCCGCGGTCATCAGTCAGCAGTTCATTAGGATTTGGTTTGTCAGAATCGTCATCTGATTTTTCCGCAGGCCTCGGGTGGAGTTTTCAACTTTGAAGACCCAGGCTAACTGCTTTTCATTCTTCAGTTAAATCCAAAATTGTCAATGGAACTATGACAATTTTGCCCGAAGGGCCGAGTCAGCAAAAGTGCGATGTGCTGTTGAAAATACCTTATTCAGAGAATTAATCCCCTCACCAGCCTTATGGTTTAAAAAAAAGAAAGTCAAATGATTAGCTAAAAAAGGCTCTGGCAGCCAAAAAGGCAAGGTATAAAAAATTAGCAGTCATTCAATCAAGAATGACTGCTAAATATCATCTACAGACGGCTATTACCCCATTTGCAATTAAAACTTAAATTTATCAAGCCTACTCTGCAATAGTAGAAATCACGTAATTTACATACGTAAATATACTTACTGGCTATGATTTTGAAAATGTCCCTTCTTCAAGGGCAAATCGAACGAGGGCAGCAGTATTTTTTATTTTTAGTTTTTGCATCAGGTTAGATCTGTGTGTCTCTACGGTACGGGGGCTTATGTAGAGTATATTTGCAATTTCCTGACTTGTATAGCCGTCCACAATTAATTGCAAAACTTCAGTTTCTCTTTTGGTGATTTGATCCAGCAGAGTGGAATCGGACCTGTTTTGAGCAAGATCTGCATACCGGTTGCTCATTAAGCTGTTAAACCCCTGGCAGAAGACTTTTTTCCCATTGACCGCTTGACGAATTGAATCTTTTAATTCTTCTTTTTCAATACTTTTTAACAAACAGCCCGAAATACCAGCTTCCAATGCAACATTCAGGTGTGCAATCTCTAAGTTGTCAGTCAGCAGTACTACTTTAGCATTTTTATCAATGCTGAGAAGATTTTTCATGAAAACCTGAATATTCAATTCATTAAGTGAATTTGAGACCAGGCATAAATCGGGTTTTTCCGATTTGTATAAATTCTCAGCGTTCGGTGCAGTGTTAGCAGTAACTGCAACTTCGATGGAGCTATCTTCCTTTAGTATCCCGATGATTCCATACCGGGTAATATCTGAACTTTCTGCAATGAGGACCCTGACTTTTGCCATAAGTTAGTTTCAAATGTGTATACCGAAACTTCAGTTAATATAAATGATAAATGGATAAAGTAAAGCTGTGAAACAACTTTGAGAATGATTGATCATGGATCATTCTGTTAAAAGTTAATTGAAGACACTGTTGTTTGCTCTTTAAAATTGAATATCATCAAATCAAAGATATCGGCAAGCGAATGGTTTGCAGATTGTTTATTTTCAGCCCCTTAATAAGTAGAATAAGAACATTTGAATTGATAATTAATTAATGAGTTTAAAAAGGACACATACTTGTGGTGAGCTGGATATCCGGCATGATGGTGAAGATGTTAATCTGAACGGATGGGTGGATGTCAGAAGGGACCTTGGAGGTGTAATTTTTATTGATCTCAGAGACCGTTATGGTGTTACTCAAGTCGTTTTTGACCAGGCTAATTCCGAATTACACTCAAAAGCGGAAGAATTAAGGCCGGAGTTTGTTATCGGTGTAGAAGGTAAAGTGACCAAACGTGATGAGGAGAATATTAATCCACAGAGGAAGACCGGTAAAATTGAAATCAGGGTTGAATCACTGACCATCTATTCAAAAGCTGAAACTCCTCCTTTTGAAATCAAGGATGATTTGGAGACTGGTGAGGAGATCCGGTTGAAATACCGTTACCTGGACCTGAGAAGAAATCAGATGCAGCAGAATTTATTGCTTCGTTCAAGAGTGTGTCAGACAATCCGAAATTTTTATAATGATCTTGACTTTGCGGAGGTCGAAACCCCTGTTCTAATGAGGAGTACCCCAGAAGGTGCCCGCGATTACCTTGTGCCAAGCCGCGTTAATCCTGGTAAATTTTTTGCACTGCCACAAAGTCCACAGACATACAAGCAACTCTTGATGGTATCCGGTATGGACCGGTATTTTCAGATTGTTAAATGTTTCAGGGACGAGGACCTTCGGGCAGACAGGCAACCTGAGTTTACCCAGGTGGATGTTGAACTGTCGTTTGTAGATGAAGATGATATCTACAAGATTCACGAAAACCTGATGGCAAAGATCTGGAAGGAGCATCTTGATATTGACCTGGAAACCCCGTTTCCAAGATTGACATATGAAGAGGCAATGTCCCGTTATGGTTCAGACAAGCCGGAAACTCGTTTCGGTATGGAGATTTCAGATTTATCTGAGATTGTTGCTGATTGTGGGTTTAAGATTTTTTCAAAGACCGTCGAGGATGGCGGAAGCGTTCTCGCCATCAATGTACCTGGACAGGGAAAAATGGGACGTGGTGCTATCGACAGGTTGACGGATGAGGTCAAATCGAAAACCGGTGCAGGTGGCCTCATTTATATCAAATTGGAAAATGATAATGTGAACTGCAGTGTCGGGAAATTTCTCGAAGACTATACTGTGGCTGAAATGGCTGAAAAAGCCGGAGCCGGCAATGGTGACCTGGTTCTGATTCTGGCAGGTCAAAAACCCGATGTGTACAGGCAAATGGGGCAACTCAGGTTAATGATGGGTAAAAGATTTGAGATGATTGATAAATCAAAAACTCATTTTTTGTGGGTTACCAAGTTCCCACTGGTTGAATGGGATCCTGAAATACAGCGTTATCACGCCTTGCATCATCCGTTTACATCACCCGAAACAGATGACCTTGATAAGATGGATAGTGATCCGGCAAGTGTAAAGGCAAGAGCTTATGATCTTGTACTGAACGGTAATGAAATTGGAGGCGGGTCGATTCGAATTCATGATCAGGAATTGCAGAAAAAAATGTTTAATCTGCTTGGGATAGGAGGCCAGGAAGCACAAGAGAAATTCGGTTTCCTACTTGATGCATTCAAGTATGGGGCTCCCCCGCATGGAGGAATTGCTCTTGGCCTCGATCGTATCATTATGCTGATGTCGGGATCTCAGAGTCTCAGAGATGTAATTGCATTTCCAAAGAACCAAAAAGCACAGAGCACGATGGATAATTGCCCTGATGTTGTTGATGAAGATCAACTAAAAGAGCTTCATATTCAATTAAGAAAAAAACCGAGTGTGTAAGGTTTAACCAGATGTATCCTCAACATTAATACAGACAGACCATCGCATTTATGAAAACTGCAGGAATTGACGGGTGTAAAGCTGGTTGGATTCTCATAACCTTTGATCAGGGTGATGAACAATACATGATTCTTCGAAATGATGAAGAGTTAAAAAAGGTATTTCAGGAATTCGATCAAATCTTTATTGATATTCCGATAGGCCTGAATGAAGATAGTTATACCCGTTTGTGTGATAAGCTGTTGAGGGAAAAACTTGGCCCTGAATACGCCTCATCAGTGTTCAGCCCTCCGATCCGGCCCGCGCTACATGCACCAACTTACGTTGAGGCCAATATGCAGAGTTTCGAATTCACAGAGAAAAAATTGTCGTTACAGGCCTGGAATATTACTCCTAAAATTAAAACGGTTGACCGGCTGTTGCAGGAATCAGAAGAGTTGAGGGATAAGGTGTTAGAAAGCCATCCGGAGCTGATTTTTATGAATTTGAACGGTGGAATGATCTATCAAAAGAAAAACACAAAAAAGGGAATAAAACACAGGCTTGAATTGGTATCCCGTCACGAACCGATAGCTGCAGATTTTTTCCGTGATATCAAAGAAGATTTCAGGAGGAATGAAGTCGAAGAGAGTGACATTGTTGATTCAATGGCATTGGCATATGCTGCTAAAACTTCAGCAGTCAAAAGAATCAAAACATTACCTGAACATACAGAAACAGATAGTACCGGCCTTAAAATGGCAATCCATTATATCTGATTTATTTACTACTGTGTTGATTGATGTATAATCAGTTTTCGAGAATATTTCTGTATTTTACGCCCGCTTTGTGAACCCTGTTTACTCCATTAAATGCCGCAATGCGATATGCTTCAGTATATGAAGGATAATTCAGTACATGCTGAATAAAATAGCGGATATCACCACCGAAACTCATAACACTCTGCCCCAGATGAATCAGGTCGGTAGCTCCTTCGCCAATGATATGGACTCCCAAAAGCTTATAGTTTTCTGAAGAAAACACGAGTTTTAATAATCCTTCATCGATATGGGCAAGATCAGCCTGGGTGATATTTTTATAAAAAGCACGCCCAATCGTTACATCAATGTCCATTTTTTCAGCATCCTGTTCTGTGATCCCTATTCCTGCTATTTCAGGTATCGTGTAGATACCATAAGGGATGTCGGCAGGGAGTTCCTGCGCGGGTATTCCGAACATATCACAAGCAGCAAGCCGGCCCTGAACAAATGAAACGGAAGCCAGGGTTGGGAAGCCAATGACATCACCGGCCGCATAGATGGAGTCGGATTTTGTTTTATAATTTTTACTGACTTTAATAAATCCTTCTTTAGTGGTTTCAACCCCAACTTTTTCCAGGCCTATGTCAATTGTATTGGGTTGATAACCTCCAAAATAGAGCACATGTTCGGTTTCGATTACCTGAAGCCTGTCCTGCCCTGCCACCTTGAACAACACTTCAGTGCAGGTTCTGAGATCATTATTCTGAATCTTTTTGACTTTAACACTGTTGAAAATTGTTATCTGTTTTCGCTCTATTGATTGATGGAGTTGGTCTTTGATCTCATGGTCAAGATAGGGCAGGTAGTCGTCCTGATCATTTAAAATAGTTACCCTTGTTCCTAACGAGCTGAAAATAGTTGCATATTCAAATGCATTAATTCCACCACCGATGACCACAAGACGCCTTGGGATATGAGTCAGATTCAGAATTGACTCATAGTTTAGAATTTCAGATCCGTTATTCAAATTTTTGGACGGAGGCTTCGGGCTGCTGCCTGTTGATATCAGAATCTTATCAGCAGTAAATATTTTTTTACTGTCATCGGTCAGGCTGACTTCAACGCTGTTTTCATCGATCAGTCGCCCAAAGCCACTGATAGTATCGACTTCATTTTTGATGAGATCTTCCCTGACTTTTTTATTCTTTGATTCAAGAATCGATTTCTGATATTGAAGGAGATCTTCCATTCGAAATTTCACAAATGGCCGCTGTCCCTTCTCATTGCCGAACTGGGCCTGGTAGCGATGAATTGTTTTAGCAGCTTCACGAAGCGCCTTGCTTGGAACGGTTCCGGTATTAATCCATGTGCCGCCAAGGTGATCTGTATTTGCTTCGATTACCAGAACTTTCTTATCGAATTTGGAACTTTGCATAGCACATGAGAACCCAGCGGGACCGCTGCCGATAATAATCAGGTCGTAGTCAAATGACATAAATATTGAATTAGCTTGAATTAATTATGGGGCTAAAAAGCAGGAAAATTATGCATCCTGACTGATTTTTCTATCACGAAACATAAAGGTAAAAAAATTATTCAATGATATTGTTATGTTTGGAACGATATATTCATTTAGTTTGATATATAAGTACAAATAAAATGAATAACGCATTGAAGCAGAATGTGTTACGATTTGAAAACTGAAACGGAAACTTAATGGGATAAAGAATAATGGCTTACAAATTACCTGATCTACCCTATGCATATGATGCCTTAGAGCCTCATATAGATGAACGAACAATGAAAATCCACCATACCAAACACCACCAGGGCTATACAAATAAAGTGAATGCTGCCCTGGAAGGCCATGATTTTGCTGATTTGCCAATAGAAGAGGTTTTGAAGCGTATCAATGAAGTGCCAGAAGATAAACGTCAGGCCGTGATCAATAATGGAGGAGGATTCGCAAACCATAAACTTTTTTGGGAAATTCTTTCACCGAATGGCGGTGGAAAACCATCAGGAAAACTTGCTGAAGAGATTGACAAAGCTTTCGGCAGCTTTGATTCTTTTAAAGAGAAATTCAGCAGTGCTTCAGCCGGTCAATTCGGTTCCGGGTGGGGTTGGTTATGCGTAGATGGAAACGGAGGAATCAAAGTCGTTTCAACTCCGAACCAGGACAGCCCGTACATGAACGGATTAACTCCGATTCTCGGTCTGGATGTTTGGGAGCATGCTTACTATTTAAACTATCAGAACCGGAGGCCAGACTATATTGAGGCATTCTGGAATGTGATAAATTGGGATAAAGTAGCAGATAACTATGAAAATGCGCTTTAACTGATTAATAAATATCAGTTTGCAAGGTAAGCCCAAAATGGTTTAAACGATTTTTTTGGGTTAAAGAAAAAAGGGTATCCCAAGCAGGATACCCTTTTTTAATAAAAAAATGATGTCCCCTTTTAATTTGCGGGCTTTGGTTACAATATGAAGAATCAAAATTAATTGAGTTCAAGAAGAAACCACTGCTCGTATTGGCCGAGTTGACGCCTAAGCTGGGCTTGTTGATTTGATGAACTTGGCCGGTTTCTCGGATTTACTCCCCGGCGATTACCGTACTGACTTGAGTATTGATTTAAATCTCCGGTGTTTCTGAAATTGAATTCAGGAGGTTCAATAGCAAATCCGATCCAGTATTTTTTTCCAGGCAAGAGTTCAAATGGAGCTGATTGATCAAGTGGTATTTTAAACTCCAGGCCATAATATCGTCTGTCGCGTGCCGCTGCCAACTCCAGGCCTTCTGCTTCAATTTGTGCAAATGTAACAAAACCGTATTGAGCATCATTTGTGTCTTCATACCTTTCAACAATCATCACCTGATTGAAATTTTCTTCCTGAAGCGATTCAAGTCTTCTGTAATTTTGTGTATTGTTTAACCAATCGGAATCCCGGGTCATATCCCTGAAAGAAGCAGGATCTTCACGCAACAGGTTGAAGGCGCCGGATGGATAACCCAGCCCCCTTCGTTTTTTATTGTCTTCATCTTCACTTATGTACATAATGAAGCCCGAGTTTTCTATGGAATGATTATAAAAGGGGCTCTTGAAATCAACATAAACATACAGGTTTTGTTCATCCTGCATAACATAATAATCGAAAGAATCTGAATTATGGATCAATGCATCTGATGATGGCCAACCGGAAAGATTACCGTTTATTTCAATATCAGAAGTTTTCTGATGTGCAGTAAAAGTTTCAGTGGAACTGCATCCAATAAAAATGATCGTAGCAGAAAGAAACAGTATGAAGAGATTTAAAATCCGGAACATCATAAAACGATTTTATCGCGATATTGGTTAAAGGATGTGAAAAATACAGATTATAATACAGGGATCGTAACTGAGTATACGAGTAATTAATTTAAATCGTATATTAATCACAGATAAATTAAACCAAAATAACTGTTTTTATTATGCAATTTGGATTTGGAATAGGACCTGATACCTCATGGATGCGAAAAGAATTGACTGATCTTGGTGTTGTGGAGCTGAAAACACCCGAGGATGTAGATAATGCTATGGAGACAAAAAACAAGGGTACCATGCTCCTTGTGATCAATTCTGTATGTGGTTGTGCGGCCGGGAATGCACGTCCGGGCCTGAAAATCGCACTTGAGAAAACAGAACATCAACCGGATCACCTGGTAACCGTTTTTGCCGGACAGGACAAAGAGGCAACCGAAGTAGCTCGTGGCTATTTCAGTGAATATCCTCCTTCTTCTCCTGCTTTTGCATATTTTGTGGATGGTGAGGTTAAAGCAATGATCCCGCGTCATAGAATTGAAGGCAGGACCAGTGAAGAGGTAGCAAACGATCTGCTAATGGTGTTTGATGCTTTTGCTGATAAAGAGGAAGCAGAAGCAGGTGAATAACTAAGTAGGGACTTTTGCAAGCAGGTTTTCAACGACCTGTCTTGATTTTCCGGTTTCAACCCTGGCACCGAGTTTCATCAAAAGATAATAGAGCCCGAGGTGAACCCGTGTGCTGTAAATGAAGTGTCGGCTGCCCCTGGGCTCATTGGAGATAGGGGCATTTTTCGTGTAAGAACGAATCAATTCATGATACGAAGTATCTCCGAAATCAAAACTTTCGGTACTGTAAGGCTTGGCAAAAGTAAATCCATAATTACGACAAAATTCATAATAAATCCTCTCCGTTGAAGATTTTGATGGGTGTTCCTTTAAAACTTTCAGCTCCTTGTAGAGATGAATAATTTCTTCTTCGTCTCTGTTCAGATGGGTTGGGAGCAATTTCAGGTAGTTTAAGAAAAAATCATCAGGAAATTTTTTAACGCATCCGAAATCTATGACACCAAGTTTGTTATCCGATGTGAGCAGGAAATTACCGGGATGAGTATCGGCGTGTATCAAATCCCGCTTTTCAATCTGTTGATGAAAGAAATCCCATAATAACTGTCCATAGTAATTTCTTTCTTTCCTTGAGGGGTTGGTTGATAGAAATTCTCTAAGATGGAGCCCATCAATAAATGTCATGGTCAGAACTTTTTCTGATGAGAGTTCTGGAATCCATTGTGGAATTACAATCTTTTTTCCGGGAAAAAGTTGTTGAAATGTATCAAGTTGTTCACCTTCAATACGGTAATCAGTTTCTTTTAACAGTGTATCGCGAACCTCCTCAAAATAGTAATCAATATCGCTTCCTCTTTTAACGATTCTCTTAAAAATAGTTCGAGCTATTGCCAGATCAGACTCGATTGTACTTCTGACACCCGGATACTGGATTTTTACAGCGACACTTCTGCCATCATGTAGCGTTGCCTTGTGTACCTGGCCAATTGATGCAGCTGCAATTGCTTCTGGCTGAAAAGATTTGAATAATTGTTCAGGGTATTTTCCAAGTTCTGATTTGATGACAGAGCGGACAAGCGCTTTATTGATCGGGGGTACTTTATATTGTGCCCTTGTCATGACTTCGGTAAACTCATCCGGCAGAAATCCCTGGTCCATACTAAGGCCCTGGGCAATTTTTAAAGCGGTTCCTCTCAGATTGGTGAATTCATTAAAAATATCTTCTGCAGTTTTTTTATGCAGAGCGGTTTTGTTTCCTCCCGGATTCAGAGGGTGCTTCAGGTAATGGCCGGCGTAATTTTTTCCTGCCTTCAATCCAGCTTTTGCAAATAGTTTACTGCGCTCAAATTTGGATGACGGAAAATCACTCATAAGTCACTCTGAATTGAAGTTTTTTTCTTTTTTTGATCTGAATGAAACCATTCATTAATGCCACTTTGGGCAAACAAAAACTTTGTCAGGTCAAGGCTTTTATCGATTAATGAATTGTAAAGTAATTCCTGAAACAATGCCGTCCATTTGTCTATGAGAGCCAGGGTGTCCTCAAAACCGGCACTATCATCATTCAGCCAGTATTGAATCATCCACATGTAATGTTTTTGGATGATTGTATAAACAAATGGATTTACAAAGAACGAAGCTGTTGAAGAGATGTGATGGTCATTTGATATGATGTGCTTTAGCCGTTGTTCAACTTTTTTTTCAAAATCAGTTTTTTGAAAGCCTGAACAGATTAGTTCCTGAAAAGTTCGCTCAACATATTCTCTGTCATCCTGCAGCAAATCGGTTAACGTGTAGGCGAGTGTGCTCAGTTTTTCAGCAAGAGTGTATTCCTGGAAATCTTCTATATTTTGGATAATCTCATCAGCTTGATAAATTTGTGTCGTGTAATAATGGGCCAGAATCGATTTCCGATTTGGAAACAGTTTATATAGGTCGGTTACAGAAATACCCGATTTGGAGGCCAGATCTTTCATTGTGAATGAAGGGTTTCCGACATATAGCTTCGCTGCATTTCTTGCAATTTTTGAATGTTTTGAGTCTGATTTCTTCATGGTATCAAATAAGTCAAAAATATATTTCAGGTATAAATTCAGGTCATTTATTCATATAACAATTTTGAAGTTAAGAATGGTTCATTCAGTCGCACTCTTTTTTTCGAACACAACGGAACAAATTCGGAACAATATTTACCGGAAAAGAGAGTTAAATATCAGGGTTTTTCTTGCATGAAGTAACAGGCATTAAGGGTAAACCCTTGTTTGGAAACACCTTGGTTAGTACCTGCAAGAGTATCGTTATTTCGGAAAAATTATTTATAAAAAAGTTGACTTGAATCAGTAGGATTCTCTATCTTTGTAATCCTTTTCGATGAATGAAATTCGCCGTGTAGAAGCAAGGGGGTTTTACTCCTTTTCAGGGTGAAAAAGCATGGATTAAGTCTAATAGAATTAATCTTATGCAATCGAAGAAAAGGTATTTTTTTGTTCTTTATACATATTGGAAGTAATAAGCAGATCGTTGTGTGAGCCTTAATAAAAAGGAAGTTGATTCTTTTAGGAAGTGGATTCAAACGGAAGTTGTTTAAGTATATACAATGGAGAG
>SLKH01000014.1 GCA_007134665.1 Balneolaceae bacterium | reverse complement strand
GTAAATCTCAATTTGATCCGGTTACCAACACCGTAGGGCCCACGGGTCCAGCCCGTATTTACCAGCCAGACCTGAACACTATGTTTTCTGATTTTGTCTGCAAGCAACTCAGCATAAACTGTTGGGTGAAGTGGCATAAAAGGAGCTCCAAAACAGGCAGAAAACGTTGCCTTTGGTTCTGTTACACCACGTTCTGTACCTGCAATTTTTGCTGTATAACCACTGATGAAGTGATACATCGCCTGCTCAGGTGATAATTTTGAAATGGGAGGAAGTACTCCGAAGGCATCGGCTGTAAGAAAAAAGATATTCTCAGGATGTCCCCCCGTACCGTTTCTGCTGGCATTTGGGATATAGTGAATCGGATAAGCACAGCGGGTATTCTGAGTAAATGAGTCGTCAAAAAAATCAGGCTCACGCTCCTCGTTCAGTACGACATTTTCAAGGATGGTACCGGGCATTTTAGTCGTATCGTATATCAGGGGTTCATGCTCTGCATCAAGATCGATAGTTTTTGCATAACATCCACCCTCAAAATTAAAAATGCCATCATCACTCCAGCCATGTTCATCGTCACCAATCAGGATACGGTTCGTGTCAGAAGAAAGAGTGGTTTTACCTGTTCCTGATAACCCGAAAAAAACTGCTGTACTGCCTGATTCATCCATGTTTGCTGAACAGTGCATTGGCATCACATTTTTCTTGGGCAGCAGATAATTAAGAACTGAAAAAATACCTTTTTTGACTTCTCCGGAATAGAGGGTTCCACCGATAAGGATCAATTTTTTTTCGAAGCTGCAAAGAATAAATGCACTGCTTCTTGTGCCATCATTTTCAGGATCAGCTTTGAAGTTTGGAGCGGCAAGGACACTGAACTCAGGTTCGTGTTCCTTTAGTTGTTTGTGGTTCGGCCGTATAAACATATTATGAGCAAAAAGTGCATGATATGCTGCTTCACTGATCACCCTGACATTCAATCGGTATGCAGGGTCTGCTCCCGCATAAAGATCCTTGATATAGAGTTGTTTATCCTGCAGATAATCGATCATTTTATGATGTAATCGATCAAATACATCCTGGGTAATTGACTGATTAAACTTACCCCAATCTATGTCGTCTGTTTCCGGTGAATGGTCTACAATGAATCGGTCATCTGGTGACCGCCCGGTATATTTCCCGGTTAAAACCCTGATTGCATAATCATTCGTTAGTATTGCTTCGTTATTATGTATTGCGTGTTCATAAAGTTCTGCCGGAATCAAATTCCAGTAATTCGTTTTCTTATCTTTGAGGCCGAGGTATTCAAGATCGACGCCACTCCTGGGATGATTTTGTTCAGTTGCTGTCATTGTAAATTTTAGTTTTGATTATGCAGTTAGCCAATTTGATTTATCATACATATCGCTATCATGCCGAATGATTTACAGCAATTCCGATGAATGCTATGATCTCTTATTTTATATGTTATATAAGTTAAATTGACATGGAATCGTTCTATTAGATTTACTCACTTGCTGATTTATCAAGTTTATATTTTGAAAACGCTAAATTCATACAAATCTCTGAATTCAATTTATCTTAAATGCCGAATATTGCTTTAATACAATCATGGTGCAGTGAATCTCCAGTCCGGAATACAGAAAGAACTGAGGTCATGATCAGAAAGGCAGCCGGGCAGGGCGGCAACATCATTGCTCTGCAGGAATTATTTCAAACTTTGTATTTTTGCAGGGAAATAAATCCACGCCATTTTGAATTGGCAGAACCGGTACCCGGGCCATTGACTGACAGAATGTCCTTCTTAGCCAAAGATCTTGGTGTTGTCTTGCTGGTGCCATTGTTTGAAAAAGCAGCACCCGGTTTATATTACAATTCAATGGTTGTCATCGATGCCGATGGATCACTTCTTGGTGTTTACCGTAAAATGCATATTCCGGATGATCCCGGATTTCACGAGAAATATTATTTCACTCCGGGGGATAAGGGGTACCGGGTTTTCAAAACAGAATATGGGTTGATCGGTACACTGATATGCTGGGATCAGTGGTTTCCCGAAGCTGCCCGGATAACAGCTATGATGGGTGCGGAACTTATTGTGTATCCGACTGCGATTGCCACACTTCCCCATGAGGGGACAGATGTAAAAAAGAAGTATATGGAGGCTTGGCAAATGATACAGAGAAGCCATGCGATTGCAAACGGGTGTTATGTTGCTGCTGTCAATCGGGTAGGAAAAGAAGGTAATTCACACTTTTGGGGACATTCATTTGTGGCCGGCCCATTCGGAGAATTGGTTGCAGAATCCGGTGATGAGGAGGAAATTCTAATCGTAGATGCAGATTTTGATAAAATAGAAAAAGAGCGTCAAACCTGGCCCTTCTTTCGTGATCGCAGGATTGATTCTTATCGGGATGTGATGAAAAAGTGGATCACGTAGTAAATTGAATCATGTCAGACAATCAGTTTCTTATACCCGCTAAATTCGGATACAGGATGCCCGCTGAGTGGCATAGACATGCAGCCACATTAATGCATTGGCCATCAAACAGGGAAACCTGGCCTGGTGATAGGCTCGATATAGTCGAACCGGTTTTTTTGCAAATTATTGAGACGATAAGCAGGTATGAACCCGTAATTTTACTATGTGACCCTGCCGCTATACAGAAAGCTCAAAAATTGATAGCTGACCGCAAGATAATTCAAAATCGAATTCATTTTATCGAAATAGCTGTCAATGATGTTTGGGCAAGGGATTGTGGCCCGATATGTATATACAGGGAAGTTGATGAAGTTATCGAATATGCGATGACCGATTGGGAATATAATTCCTGGGGAGGAAAATACCCGCCATTTGAAGATGACAACCAGATACCTTCATTTCTTGCCGAGAAATATCAAATCCCAATATATCAAACTGGTATCGTTTTAGAAGGCGGTTCCATTGAAACAAATGGCAGAGGTTTATTACTGACAACGGAATCTGTGCTTCTGAATTCCAACCGGAATCCTGGATTGGATAAACCGGAAATAGAATCATTCCTGGCTGACTATCTTGGCATTGAAAAAGTTATATGGCTGAAAGCAGGATTAGCCGGAGATGATACCGATGGCCACATCGATGACTTGTGCAGATTTATAAATGAAGATACAGTATTTACCTCGATTGTAAATGATACCGGGAATGTAAATTACCAGGTACTTCAACACAATCTCACTTTATTGAGAACAGCCACGGATCAGGACGGCAGGCCTTTAAATGTTGTGGAAATACCTCTTCCTGAGACGAAAATTGAAGGTACAACAGTTGACGGATCAGAATATGTTCCGGCAAGTTACGCGAATTTTTATATCGCTAATGGACTTGTGCTTGTCCCACTGTATGATCACCAGTTTGATAACGATATCCTTGAATTATTCAAATCATATTTTCCCGACAGGGATGTGATTGGTATCGATTGTTCCGACCTGGTCTGGGGCCAGGGGAGTATACACTGTGTCACACAACAGTTGTATGGGGTTACTCTTTGAGGTAGTCGACCAATACCCAGAGTTCACTTTTTACCAAATCCCGGGTGGCGAAAATAGTTTGAAAAAATTCCATCAGATTAACATCCGGGTGATTAGCCCTGATGAGTTCATCTGTAAAACCGAATTCGATGTGTTCAAGATGATTGAAAAAATTACCTGTGGAGAAATTGTACCCGTAATGAATCCCGCCGGGGATGATCAATTCATAAACCTCCCAGGCGTTCATTCTGTCCATTTCCATCCTGTCTTCATGTAAAGGACGCGCAATTTCATCTTCAAACATCTGGTACTCATATTCCCGGCCAAGTGGTACATCCATGTAATCCTTGATCATAAAAAGGCTTGGATTAGCATTTTCATCTTTAATTACACTGTTCCGTACTCTCCAAAGCTCAGAGTGCCTGATATCATTGTGGGGTCTATTTGCAGGATTTCGGATAGTTATACTTGATGATTCAGAATTTGAAATCTCCGAATTTTCAAAAGCCGAGATACTCTCCGCACTGGTAACACTTACATATGTGTATTCATTATTCCAGCTGCCAGGGAATTTTACCCTGTATAAACGCCATCCATTGATTTCATTATTTTCGATTCGTTCCTGTTGCATCGTCTTCCAATCCACCCTGGTTTGATTCAGGAATCGGTCCTCTTGCTCATACTCAATATTCAGATAATCAACTTTGACATAATCTCCCTGGAGTGATTGTGCATGAAGAGGTGTCAGGACGAGGAGCGGAATAAGCAGTAACCATGAACGTAATCTCATATCATCCTCCATAAATAGGTGAAAGGAACTACTTATTAATTAACAAAATTTATTCATTATTTAAAACTTTTTAACCAGAAGTGCCTGTCGAAAAGTTATAGGGTTAAACCTGCCGCTTAATTTGAACAAATATAATATTGGTAAAAAATACAGTAGTTTTTTAATTGTTGGATTTGAATTCCTATTCCCTGCTAACTTCATTATCTTCCGTGATCATAAATGATGAAAATAAAAATTCTCAGATGTCCACAATTGCACATGAGAAATATGAGGCAGTAATCGGCCTCGAAGTGCACGCACAATTATTGACTGAAAGTAAAGCCTTTGCACCAGTTTCCACTGAGTTCGGAGGTGCTCCGAATACGCAGGTTACCCCGCTTTGTCTCGGCCATCCGGGTACACTCCCTGTTCTGAATGAAAATCTTGTTCGATATACGATAAAAATGGGATTGGCAACAAACTGCAAAGTTGCTGAAAAATCTATATTTGCCCGCAAAAATTATTTTTATCCTGACCTGCCAAAAGGGTACCAGATTTCCCAATATGAAACTCCAATTTGTTACGATGGAGATATTCATATCGAAATGGAAAGTTATGAGAAGACGATTGGTCTGACCCGAATCCACATGGAAGAGGATGCCGGCAAGTCGATCCATGACCAGGATCCGAGAAATACTTTGGTAGACCTGAACCGGGCCGGAGTACCTTTGATTGAAATTGTCTCCGAACCTGATATGAGAACTCCTCAGGAAGCATATGCCTATCTGACTAAAATCAAACAAATTGTTCAGTACCTGGAAATATGCGATGGAAATATGGAAGAAGGCAGCCTTCGTTGCGATGCAAATGTTTCGGTACGCCCAAGAGGGCAGAAGGAGCTGGGTACCAGAACCGAACTGAAAAATATGAACTCTTTCAGGAATGTTGAACGTGCAATACAATTTGAAATCGAACGGCAAATCGAACTGATTGAAGCCGGGGGAGAAGTTGTTCAGCAAACATTGTTATGGGATGCCAACAAAATGGAAACCCGCCAAATGCGATCCAAGGAAGAAGCTCATGATTATCGCTATTTCCCTGAACCGGATATACCACCTGTAATTATCACACAGGAAATGCTGGATGAGATTAAGAAAGAGCTGCCGGAAATGCCGGATATTCGATTGCAAAGATTTATAAGTGAATTACAGCTTAACGAAGAAGATGCCCGGACACTGACTGAAAACAGAGGGCTGGCCGATTATTATGAAGAAACACTCCAGCATTTGAATGAACCAAAAGCTGTTGCCAATGTAATAATGACTGAAGTATTGAGAGTGCTAAATGAAGAAAGTATTTCAATTTCTGATTTTAAAATAACAAGTAATCGCCTGGCTGAGTTGATTTCACTCAAGCATGATGATAAGATAAACTCATCAGCAATGCAGCAGATATTTAATGAAATGCTTGAAAATGGTAAGAGCAGTGCTGAAGAACTTGCTAAAGAAATGAATCTTATACAGGTTTCAGATGCAGGTTTTATTGAACCGATTATAGATGAAGTTATCAATCAAAACCCTGATGAAGTAAAGCGTTTCAAAGAAGGAAAAAAACAATTGATAGGCTTTTTTATCGGTAAGGTCATGCAGCGCTCCAAAGGGAAGGCCAATCCAAAACAGGTGCGTGAAATTATCATTGATAAACTTAATTAATCTATTATATAGCATTGGGTTATAATATATGGTTAACAAATCTATTATCCACTTTCTGATTATTTCTGTTGTGCTGATGGCGGCAGGTTGTAGTCAGGACGAAAGAGTGGAGCCTTTTTACCAGGCTCATATTACCGGAGCAATTACGGTTGATGAAGAGCTGGATTCGAGCAGGGATTATTCTGGTATTGAATTGATGATACTGCGCCCGGATACTCTTGGCCTGCTGAATGATACCTTGTTTTATGCCATGACCGACGAGAGCGGACATTACGCAGGTGATGCCAGGATTCCGCAAAACGACATATATTCGCTGACTATTTCGAGGAGATCGAATCAGCTTGCTCTTATAAATATGGTGTTAGCAGATCAGGATACGGTTCTTTTTAATGCCGAATTACCTGATGTCGAAGAAACGATGGTTATAGAGTCGCGCGAAAACGATCTTTTCAGATCCTATGAAAGATTGCAAACAGGAGTGAACAGATTGTTTCAATTTGCAAATGCCGGCTATGTTACTCAGGATACGCTTGATATGGAGGTCAGAAAATGGAGTGACATGTTTTGGGACTTCTACCTGGAACACAGCGACAGTTTTGCAGGGGAAGAATCAGCAGCAACATCCATCAGCCTTTTGGAAGGCTGGCAGGACAGCCTGATGATGGAAAGGCTGAATATCGTCATAGATTCCAACCCTTCTCTAATTCCTTTCGCTTCCCAGGTCGGCACCAGATATTATAGCGATGAGTACGGGCTGGAGCGTGCCATTTCATTCATAGATACCCTGAAAACAAGAAATATCGATAACAGGGTGAATATGCAATTAAAAATGAGCCAGATTAAAATGTTGTACGACAGCGCACGAGTGGATGCCGCCAGGCTTGAACTGGAAGAATTTAAGGGTCAATATATGAATTTCAGGGATGCGGCGAGTTGGGTGGAACGGTTTGAATATGACCTGATGTCACTGGCACCCGGTTCGGAGCTGCCCGATTTTGAAATGGTTTCCATTGAAGGGGATACAATAACGAAAGAATCGATGTTGGGGACTCCATATCTCCTTGAATTTACAAGGCTTGATAATTTTCTATATCAACAGCAATTTGATCGTAATATTGCCATTTATCATATCTACAAAAATTACAATGTGGAATTTATTACCATACCATTTCATGCAACATCAGTGGTTATGAATGCATTCTTTGAAGAAAGAGCCCGATTGTGGCCATTCGCTCAACCCGGGATGTTTAATGAAAGTCAGCTCAGAGAAGATTTTAACCTGAATATTTTACCGACCCGAATTCTTGTTGATGAAAATGGAATCATCATAAGAAAATATGAGGGTACTGAATTTAACGATATAGTCAGAGGACTACAGATCGTACTAACTAATAACACTGAAGAGGAGACTTCATGAGATCTATTTTAATTGCAGGGAACTGGAAAATGAATGCCGGCCCTGTTGAAGCCGATAAATTATCCGCTGGTATCAATGAAAAGCTTGCCGGCCGGACACTTAAATCAGATGTGGTTGTTTGCCCGCCATTTGTTTCTCTGCATGCTGCTGTTAAAAATCTAAAGGATTCACCGGTTCAGGTGGGTGCTCAGAATGTTCATTTTGAAAACAATGGGGCTTATACCGGCGAGATAAGTACATCAATGCTTCAAGAAGCAGGGTGTAAATATGTTATTCTTGGGCATTCCGAACGTCGGGAGTATTTCGGTGATACTGACGAGGTAATTGCCAAAAAAGTAAAAAAAGCGATTGCAGACGGGCTAAATGTCATATTTTGTGTTGGAGAAAAACTTGAAGAACGCAAACAGGAAAAGCATCAAAAAGTTGTTATGGGCCAAATCAAGGCGGTGATTGAACACCTGACGGAAGAAGATGCATCACAGCTTACCATAGCATATGAACCGGTATGGGCAATCGGAACCGGTGAAACAGCGACACCTGAACAGGCGCAGGAGATGCACCAGTTTATACGGAATTATCTAAATGAAATGTGGAGTACAGTGCAATTATCGGGTGTAAGGATATTATACGGGGGAAGCATGAAGCCTGCAAATGCGGAAGAATTACTAAAACAGGAAGATGTTGATGGCGGGTTAATTGGTGGAGCCAGCCTTGATGCAGAGAGCTTTAGTACAATCGTGGATATTGCAGAAAAAATACAAAGTTAGTGATGGGCAGTCATAATGTATTACTTATTGGTGGCGGCGGAAGGGAACACTCGATTGCCTGGAAACTGAATCAATCAGACCTTTTGGGAAAGTTATATGTCTCTCCGGGTAATCCCGGCACTGATATCATTGGAGAAAATGTTCAGATTGATACCGGTAATTTTGAAAAGGTATTCAGATTTGTTAATGAACATCAAATCGATCTCGTTATAATTGGCCCGGAAAAACCGCTTGTCGACGGATTGGCTGATTACCTGGAAGATAAGGGCATTCCGGTTTTTGGCCCGGAAAAAGCTGCCGCCCAACTTGAAGGGAGTAAGGAGTTTGCCAAGGAATTCATGAAAAAATATGAAATCCCAACGGCAGAATATCGTACTTATTCCTCCGATCAATTTGACGATGCCCTTGCTTACATTGTGAACAGAAATAAATTTCCGGTTGTTTTAAAAGCAGATGGACTTGCAGCGGGGAAAGGAGTTTTTATCTGTGATTCAAAAGAAGAAGCTGTCAAAAGGTTTCAACAGTTTTCGGAGGACGATACACTCAGAAAAGCTTCAGGAAAAGTGGTCGTTGAAGAATTTATGGAGGGTGAAGAAGCATCTGTTTTTGTAATTTCTGATGGATTTTCTGCAAAAACACTTCATCATGCACAGGATCACAAACGAATTGGAGAGGGAGATACCGGATTAAATACCGGAGGTATGGGGGCGTATTGTCCGGCACCAGTGCTCACTAAAAAAATTATGGAAAGAGTAGAGGCTGAAATCATTCAGCCGACAATTACCGGCATGCAGCTTGAGGAATGTCCCTATAAAGGAATTCTCTATATCGGTTTGATGATTACAGATGAGGGCCCCAAAGTGGTTGAGTATAACTGCAGGTTTGGAGATCCGGAGTGCCAGGCAATTCTTCCTTCATTAAAGAATGATCTGCTTGACCTGATTATTTGTACAAACGAACAACGCCTTGATGAAAAAGAAATTCAAATAGATGATGAATATCGTTGTTGTGTTGTGATTGCAAGCGGTGGATACCCGGTAAATTATGAAAAAGGAAAAGTAATCAAAGGCCTTCATGATATAGATTCTGAAGCCCTGATATTCCATGCCGGAACCAGCAGACAAAATGGAGAAATCATCACGTCAGGCGGCAGGGTTTTAAATATTGTGGGGCACGGAAATACATTGCAAAAAGCAATCGATCATACATATGAGAATGTAAAACTTATTCATTTTGAAGATGCGTATTATCGATCGGATATCGGTCACAAAGGATTGAAATATAATCGTTGAGTTTCGATTCGATTGTTAATATTACTTCCTTTCCATTTTATATCCTGAATATTGGCCAGAATGCAAAAGATGAGCCATCCAGTTGATCCACTTGATCCTTCAACTTCATTTGAAGAGAAAGCTTCATCCATATTTACATATCAATATGGAAAGTGTGTAGTCTATAGTCGGTTTTGTGAAGCTTTGGGGATCAGGACAGGTGATTTCACAGATACTGACGAGATTCCTTTATTACCTGTTCGGGCATTTAAAGAGAGCAGGATTTCAACGCTGAAGAATAGATCTGAATTGTTTTTTCAAAGTAGTGGCACATCCGATATGAAACGGGCAGTTCACGAAGTTCCCGATCCTGAATTATATCGTAAATCTATTTTTCAAGGATTTGATTATTTCTACCCTGATAACCCAGTAATTTTATCCTATACCCCTGGTTATTTGGAGAACCCTCATTCCTCTCTGATCTGGATGCTATCAGAGCTGATAAAGAGGGACCGGTCCGGATTAAGCAAATTTTTAGATAGTGAGGAGGCTCTTGATCAGGAATTTTGGGATCAATTAAATACCGGAGACAGAAATGTTATACTTTTTGGTGCAGCATTTGCCCTTGTTGATCTTGTAGAAAAAAAGAAAATTAAATTACCGTTAAACTGTATTGTTATTGAAACGGGGGGCATGAAAACACACAGGAGAGAGATTCCGCGTAATGAATTGCATCAAGTACTTGCAGATGGATTTGGTATAAACGATAATCAGATTCATTCTGAATACGGTATGTGTGAATTACTAAGCCAGGCTTATGCTTCCGGTAATAAACTCTTTCAACCGGTTCCGTGGATGAAAATCTCCATCAGAAATCCGGATAATCCGCTCGAAACTCAGAAACCTGGTAACGAAGGATTAATTGGTGTCATTGATCTGGCAAATATGTACTCATGTTCATTTATCTTAACGGAAGATAAAGGTGTAGAAGAAGAACCTGGAAGTTTTCAAATCCTGGGACGGTGGAACCCGGAAAATCTGAGAGGATGTAATTTTCTTGTCGATAGCGACTAATCAGGCCCCGGTGAATATCCTGTGTTTCATTTGATAAATTGACCGGAAAAAAGGAGCATACGGCAGGGTAGAGAATATTTCCAGTTCTTCAGTAAATGTTGTTTTCTCATCCAAAAAACGAAGAATGTTCCCGATTCGGTTGTACTTGAACAGATCATGAAAGATTTTTCTGCTGTTTTCTGCTTCATGCTCTAACAGATAGAGCAACATGATATCGTATACCCTGAACCTGTAGGGTGAACCGCTATAAGGAACCGGGTCTTTTCCACGGATCAATCGACGTGCAATCTCTTTACTATGTGCATGTGACCTGGTGAAGGTATAACCGGTTGTAGGTTTGGTAATCCCACCGGCGATTCCAAGATTCAATACTCTTTCATTATAATACCCCGGGCTTCTACGGTCTTCCATCGGAATGGCACCAAATTCCTTGCGAATAACCTGGTATTGATTTTTACTGAGATTCAATCGCTTTTGCAGATATTTCTCAATTGCCGAATGATATTGAGATTTCTCCAGTACCTGGCCGGAGAAAATTGTGTATTCAACGAGTGCACGGCTCTCTGTAAATGGAAGGAGGTAGAAAAAAGTGAGCCCTCCGTTTTGTTGGGTATCAAAATCCATAAGCAGGGCCTTACCGGGATCGAAGCAGTCTGATTCAGTTTGAATCTCCCAACCGGCAAAATGTTGAATCAATGACGTATCAACAACGGAATGTTGAAAGCCAGGAGGTTCTAACACACTTTGAAAAATCCAGTCAGCTGAATATGTACCTTTGTCTGTATGAACTAAACCCAGATGATTCAAAGTATCAAATGCATGGATTTTACTTTCAAGTAAACGGACATTGGTTGCGCTGTGCACTTTATCAAGTACGTGGTTTTGATAATCCTCACTCTTAATACAGTAATAATTGACATTTTCCAGTAATTCATCAAACTCGAGGCCTTCGGATACTACAGTTAAATGCTTCCAGCTTTTGTGAGTCAGTGGCATAAAGGGGTGATTTTCATCCCAGAAACACCAGGTTTTATCTGCTTTTGGAGTAAATGAGGAGTCGATTACAAGAATATGTTTGTCGGCAAAATAATCATCAGTATCAAGCAGGGTATATAGCAGGCTTAATCCTGATGCGCCTGCACCTGCGATAATATAGTCGTAGAATTGATTATTAATCATCCTCTATAAGATAAGGCATGAATTCGAGAATCAATATAGTGAATGCATGAACCGGAATTTGCCTGAGAACATTGCTGACTTAACTACCGTTCAAAGAGATGGTTGTTGAACTGATTACATCAGAGGGCTATAATGAATAAAAAACTCCATCACCGGTTACAGTGATGGAGTTGTGCCCTAAAGAACAACCGCAGTTGTCCCGATTGAAATCGATAGGGAAATCTTGATTAAGAAGTAATAGCTACAAAAAGTAAGTACCACTTAATGGATAAGATCAGAATCCTTATCATTTGTTACGATTTTCATGATCTGATTATAGGTTTTTTTGCCTTTCAGAAAATAATCTTTAATAAT
>SLKH01000329.1 GCA_007134665.1 Balneolaceae bacterium | reverse complement strand
GCGTCGGTATTTAACGCAATATACTCAACGCTCGTAAGGCCCTTGTTGATCATATTATTGACGGCATTGCCACCTCCGCCGCCAACTCCGATTACTTTGATTTTCGCATTGTCCTGACTCTGTTCGTCAAAACTAAAACGGGGTGTTATATTTGTCATAATGGTAACTCCTTTTTAATGATTGCTATTAATGGGGTTATTATTTGCTCTGTTTGTTTTCTGTCTTGGGTTTATAATTCTTTGAACCAGCTTTTCATCCTGTCTGTGATTTGATTCATAACTTTCTCCACGCCGGACCCTTTCGATGAAGTGGGAACCATCGCTTCAGTTCCCGAGGTACCGGCTTCAAGTGCGTGGATGACAAGCCCGACACCGGTTGCATAGATCGGGCTGTTTACTTCATCGATCAGGCCTCCTGCCAGCCCAAGCGGACGTCCGATCTTAGCATCCATACCAAGTACTTCATTTGCCAGCGGACAGACATTTTTGATCAGCGAGCCACCACCGGTGAGCACAAGTCCGGCACTTAGTGTTTCGGCATAGCCACTTCGTTTTACCTCGATGGCAACAATCTCCATAATCTCCTCCATTCTGGCTTGTATGATTTTGGCAAGAATGCTTTTCGTAATTTCTTTGGGTGGTCGGCCTGCTATTCCCGGCACAGTGATTGTCTCATCATCTTCGATCAAATCAACAAAACACTCACCGTGTTTGTGTTTAAGCTTTTCAGCCTGGTCATCGAGCACACTCAAACCGACACGAATATCATCCGTTACTTTTTTGCCGGCAATGGCGATTACTGCGGTATGGCGGATCGTGTTATCCTGGAAAACAGCCAGGTCAGTGGTACCGCCACCGATATCAACAAGTACAACACCGGCTTCTTTTTCTTCCTTATCCAGTACTGCATAGGACGAAGCAAGGGGTTCAAGTATGATGTCGGCAACCTGGTAGCCGGCTCGTTCTACACACCGGTAAATATTTTTAGCCGCAGATACCAAACCGGTGATAATATGCACTTCAGCTTCCATACGCATGCCGCTCATGCCAACAGGGTCACTGATGCCGTCCTGGCCGTCAACAACAAATTCCTGCGGTATCACATGGATGATCTGCTGATCAGGAGGTAACATAATACGCTGACAATCTTCCAGCAGCCGTTCAACATCCCTGATCGTGATTTCCTTATCCTTATTGTTGATGGTAATAACACCTTTACTTCTGATACTCCGGATATGATCACCGGCAATACCAACGTTCACAGAATTAACTTCTATGCCTGAAGCCAATTCTGCCTGCTCAACGGCAGTTCTGATTGCATTTACTGTCTTGTCGATATTTACAACCACACCGCGGTTCAGTCCATCACTTTGTGCTTTCCCTACACCAAGGATATGAACCTGTTCCTGTTCATCAATAGAGGCAACTACAGCACATACTTTTGTTGATCCTATATCCAATCCAACGACGATTTGTTCATTATCACTCATAATAGTACCTGACTGAAATTTTGTGTTCGTTTCATTGCTAAATCATTTTTATTTATTACCGGGTCACTATTTGATTTCTGTACCTGAGATCGATCAGAGAGAATTGATCAATCCCTTCTTTTCGAATCACTTCTGAATAAAAAGTTTTCCAATAGGTTAATTTTTCTTCAAATCCTGTATTACCAAAAATCAGTTTAACTCCATTCTCATGACTAAGCGCTACCACACCTTCTTCCGGGTTGTATCCAACTTCACTGATTGTTATCCATCCGAATTCATTTTTTCTGGCGGCAACCAGAAAATCGCTGACAGTTTCAAATATGCTGCCCGATAGATACCCGTCTTCTTTTTGAAAACCGGTATTATGGACCAGTGGAACATTGACTGCTTTTTGAAGAATTATTGGCATTATTGCACCGTATTTGTCGAAGTAGAACCGGTTACTGTCCTCAAGCAGCATGGCTATCGGGTCTCGTTCCTGAATGTCAATGATCATTCGCCCACGGGCATCTACCCGGATTCCGGCATTTTGCACATATGGAAGCGAACTTGCAGCCTGGATCAGCGCACGGTAATCAACACTGTCAGGATGAAATCCAATTGGTGCATCGATGACTGATGAAAGATCCTGTTCATCAGTAAAGTGGTTGTTGACGAACCGTACTTCATTAACACTTGCATTCTTTTCCCAGTAGATACCAGCCATAATAGCCAGGCCGCAAACGAACAGGGAACCTGATATCCAGGTCAAAGCAGATCGATTCTTCAGTGAAAAATTCCACTTATTGCTATAACCTTGTTGTTTTTTATGTCTGTTTCTTTTCTTCAATGAGTCACTTCTTTTTGATCAGGTCAACAAATTGTTCTCCAAACCGATAAATATCACCGGCGCCCATAGTTATGACAATATCACCGGGTTCAACGATTTCTTTCAGCTTTGCCGGGAGTTCAGCCTTTTCATTTACGTAATGAGTTCCCCGGTGCCCGTACTGTTTGGCAGTATCAGCGACCAGTTTTCCCGTAACACCCTCAATCGGTTTTTCACGGGAAGGATAAACATCAGTCACAACCAGCACTTCAGCATCAAAGAATGACAATCCGAATTCCTGGTACATTTTTTGAGTACGGGAATAGAGGTGCGGCTGAAATACAGCTACAATTCTGCGTTCCGGCCATCCGCTTCTTGCTGCCTGAAGTGTTGCCTGTACTTCAGTGGGGTGGTGGGCATAATCATCGATAACCAAAATATTTTGCTCATCCATTTTTAACTGGAACCTTCTGAATACTCCTGAATATCGTTCCAGTCCGCTTTTAATCTCTTTAAACGGAACTCCCAGTTCCAATCCCGTGGCAACTGCAGCAAGAGCATTTTTCACATTGTGATCTCCGGGTGCCTTCAGCTTGATCTGGCCAAGAATATCATCTTCGAATAACACGGTAAATTTGCTGTCGAATCCATCCCTTTCTACATTGATAGCCCTGACTTTTGCCTGCGGGGTATATCCATAACTGATAGTACGTCGTTCGATTTCAGGGAGAATGCTTCGTACTACCGGATCATCAAGGCATACGACCACTACACCGTAAAAAGGTACCTTGCCGGCAAACTCAATAAAAGCATCTTTGACATCCTCAAGATC
>SLKH01000003.1 GCA_007134665.1 Balneolaceae bacterium | reverse complement strand
TTTCAGATTCACTGTAACATGATTTTGTTTACAGATTCTCTTATATACACACATTGAAAAACGATTCGATCCGGGAAATTCCCCGGAATATTTTTATTCATGTGATGATGAATCACAAAATAATTATCAAGACCTAATATTAATGTGAAAGGCAAGGAATGAGCGTCAGAATATTAACGACAGCGGATTTACATATCGGCCGGATCTCCTCGAACAGTGAATGGATTGATGAGCGGGGCGCCACCAGGGAAACCTGGCACTGGCTGGTTGACTGGGTAATAGAGAACGAAGTGGATGTGGTAGCACTGGCAGGAGATATCGTTGAGCACGATAACCGGTATTTTGAAGCGGTGAGTGCTCTGGAAAGTGGTTTGTCAAAACTGGATGAAGCAGGGATTAATGTTTTTGTCGTCGCCGGGAATCACGATTATGATGTGATTCCGTCAATTTTGCGTGACCACGGATTTGATCATGTACATCTGTTGGGGGAAGGAGGAAGCTGGGATTTCAAAACGGTTAGCCTGAATGGATCCGATATTCAGTTCACCGGCTGGTCTTTTCCCGGGATGCATTATCATAAAGATCCATTGCAGAATTTTCCACCAGGTGAAGTCGACAGAAATATCGCAACAATCGGATTGATACATGGGGATTATAATGCAGGGGAAAGTCAGTATGCGCCACTTCAATTCAGCAGGCTGACGGAACATGGTGTCAATGCCTGGGTAATGGGACATATCCATAAACCCGGTATATTCAATGACTCAAACCCGCTCATCTATTATCCCGGATCACCTCACGCACTCAGTCCAAAAGAAAAAGAGACGCATGGCCCGGTTTTGTTGACAGTTCAGGAAAACCGAATTACCGGCAATGAACAGATAATATTTTCACCGGTTCGATACGAAGAATTGCAAATCGATATTTCCGACAAAGTTTCCCGGGAAGAAATTAGGACTGAGATTATCCATAGCTGTGAGGCGTTTGCAGAGACTCTTGTTGAAGGAGTTGAACATTTGAAGCTTCTTAGTATTGATGTGATGCTGACCGGACAATTTGAAAATGTGCCTGAATTGGAGAATTGGCTTGAAAATTGGGACATTCAGGAGTTTCAAAGCCGGAAATCAGGGTATCTTACGGTTATCAGGAAAGTCTTCCACATGTGCAGGGTTAAAGTTGGTAATCTTGAAGCTCTGAGCAGGGAGCCAAGTCCTGCCGGGCTGCTTGCACAGGCAATACTGGACCTGGAAGATGGAAAATCATCGGAATTCATAGAATCCCTGCGTCACCAGGCTGCGGATTCCATCAGCGGGTTAAATGTCAGTGGGCCGTACCTGGTACTGCGTGACTCTGAAGAGATTAATCAAATTGATCCGAACGGGAATGAGGTAAATGAACTGATCTTAAAAGAGTGTCATCGTCTGCTGTCAGAATTGATTGTACTAAAAGAAGAGGGATTGCAATGAGCAAGAAAGTACTTCGGTTTAATAAAGTTGCTATCAGCAGAATGCCGGGCCTGGAGAACGGGCTGAAAGCATATGAAGGCCTGTCATCCAATATCAATATTATTGCAGGGCCGAACGCCTCCGGTAAGAGTTCCACAGCCCGGGCAATTCAGCAGTTGATCTGGCTGGATGAAAGTGATCGAATCGTTGCAAATGGTGAGTTCATTATAGATCAGGAAAAATGGACATCATTCATTGATTATTCGTCCAGGCAGTCACTGAAAAATGGGAATGTAACGGAGTTAAAGGGAATTCCGGCGCCGGATGATAAATCAAGATATATGCTTTCCCTGCATGAACTCATCCAAAAATATGAGGGTGATCTTGCTGAAAATATTCTGAAAGATGCGATCGGTGGTTATGATATAGATCAGGCTAAAAGAAATTTGAATTACAACAGTTCAAAATCGACCCGGAGATTGAGTGAGTTCGCTAAGTATGAAGAAGCCCGAAAAGTTTCAGAGAGGATTGGATCAGAACAGCGGTCGTTGCAGAAAGAGCAGAAAGATTTGATGGAACTTCGCGAACAGCGGGAGAATGCGCAAAGAGCCAAACAGCTATCTGGATTTTTTGAACTTGTCATGAACTATAAGGAAAAGTTGCAGGAACGAAATCATACGGAAAATGAGCTGAAAAGCTATCCCGATGTACTGGATATAGCAAAAGAGGATGATTTCGAACAGGCGGAAAACCTGGAAGGGGATATTGAAGCGTTAAATATTAAAATCACAGAGATCAATGAGAACATATCCAAACTGAAAGAACAAATAGAAGGGCTGAATCTGCCGGAAGGTGGCGTGGAACCGGCGGAGTTCAAAGAGCTTGTTAATCTGACAGAGGAGCTTGCTGAAAAAGAGTCGTTTATTAAAGACAAGAAGAGGAAAATTGCAGAAGAAGCAAAAATTCGTGAAAAAGCAGCAGAAACATTTGGCCTTGAATCGAAAGAGGATGAGTATACTGAGCTTGATCTTTCCGGGGTTGCACTGACCGAACAATTCTGGAGTGAAGCATTTGATGTGTATGGAGAGATCAGGTGGCGGGAAAGTGTAAGCCGGGAGTTGGGAAGCGAAAAGAAGGACACAGAAAAAAGTGATGTATTACAGAACGGGATAGAAAGTTTGTCAAGATGGTTGCGCGTTGCCGGGGGGGAATTGATGCGTGTCTCACCACTTTATCTGATACTGACATTTATTTCTGCAATTGGAACTGCCGCTGCGGTTCAGTTTATGGGGGGGATCGGTTATGCAGGACTTTTGTTTGTGATATTGTTTCTTATTCTGGCTTACCGAAGCCAGGAAAGTGATGATGAAACCAAGATCTCTATCAGACAGAAAGATTTTACTGAAACCGGGCTGAGGAATCCCGAAAGCTGGGATGTGGAAGGTGTCAGTGAACGCCTGAGAGAACTCAGTGATGAATTACAGGAAGCAGAATGGCAGGAAAAAATCGAAGCTCTGGTCCGGGATTATCAAAGTAAGATCGAAGAGAAAAATGTCGAACTGGATAAAATCCATGAACAAACTGAAAGTCTGAGGGAAAAAATTGGAGTCTTGCCAGGAATTGATACCGGTAAACTTAAAGATTATTCATCTTTATATTGGTTTTTTCACAACGCTGCAAAGTGGCA
>SLKH01000175.1 GCA_007134665.1 Balneolaceae bacterium | reverse complement strand
CTTTTTGCATCAGCTGTAGCCGGAGCCCCGCTAACCAATATGATCAGTATGTATAACTCCGTCTACTGGAACACAGGTATACCGGATGCAACAATTTTTGAGGTCAACCAGGGCAGATTTCCCGACCCCTACTGGCAGGACTGGGATAATTTCATAGAAAACTCACCGATATTCCAGATGCAAAATACAGTGACCCCCCTCCTGCTGAAATTCGGAACCGATGACGGAGCTGTAGATTTCAACCAGGGTGTTGAGTTATACAATACCATGCGCCGGATGGAGAAACCGTTCGTGATGCTGGTCTATGATGGTGAAAACCACAGCCTCGGCCGCAGGGAAAACCAGATCGATTTTACCAACAGGGCATTCGAATGGCATGATCATTTTATTCGCGGGGAAGATCCGGCCGACTGGATCATTCATGGGTTGCCGTTTATCGAAAGGCCGGAAATGAATCGGAATTAGGCGAATGAATTTTTATAGATTTTTGATTAAATAATTAAAAGATTATAGGTTACAGATTGAAATCTTGGCGGAACTCAGCGGGTTCATCTGCGAATCCCGGGGAGAAAATATTTCAACCCAAAGGGCAAAAAAGGCCTAACGACTTTTTTGGGTTCAATTTATATTTCTGACTAACATTCTGAAGTTTCATTTCTAAAATTGAGAATCCGGGCAGTTCAACAAGATCATTAACAACATCATTTAAAAACACCTGACAATTGTTCAATGATTTGCGACCTTTGGATATGTCAGAACAAACAATGATTACCATTCCGGATAGCATACCGGAAAAAATCGGGTTTGAAAGCATCATACAGGCTGCTGGAACCTATATCTATACTCCGGGCGGCAGAACCCTTTTGCAGAACATGACACCTTCAGCCGATCCTGAAAAGGTTAAAATACTCAGGCATCAGACATCCGAAATGCTGAAATTATTACAGGAAGGTGTAACCATACCTTTGTCTCATCTCGAAGATATCGATGAGTGGCTCGGCCTTTCCCGGACAGAGGGAGCTGTTTTAAGTCTTGATGCGTTTCCCTTAATCCGGGCACATGCCCGGCTGGGAAGAGTTCTGCGAGATTTTTTTGACCGCCTCAAAAATGAAAACCCTGCGCTATGGCAGATTACCAACCATCTGCAAGCTGTTTCCTCACTTGAAGAAGCCATCAGCCGTGCTGTTTCCGATCAGGGCACACTGAAAGATGATGCCAGTCAGGCGCTTAAATCGATTCGGAACAAACTAAATGGTAAACGGCAGACGCTCCGAAATGAAATTCAAAAATTATTCAGGAAAGCTCAGAAAGACGGGATGGCATCCGATGAAGGGCCCACACTTCGCAGCGGCAGAATGGTCATCCCGATTCAGGCAGAATATAAACGGAAGGTGGATGGGTTTGTACATGATGTATCTGCATCCGGCCAAACAGTGTACCTTGAGCCTGTGGAAGCTTTGCATATTAACAACGATATCCGAAGCCTGGAAGCAGAAGAGCGGCGTGAAATAGAACGGATCCTGCAGGAATTAACGAACCTGGTGAGAAAGAACCTGAAGACTCTGAAATCGAATCATAAGCTGATCAGCCGGATTGACTTGGTCCATGCACGTACCCGGCTTGGCATGAGCTGGGAAGGTGTGATACCTGAGCGATCGGACAGCCAGCAATGGAATATCATCAGAGGCAGAAATCCGAATCTCATTCTGAAAAACAGAAACCTTCCGAAAAATCGACAGGAACCGGTAGTTCCCCTTGACCTTGAAATAACCGGGGATGAAAAAGGGATTATCATATCCGGCCCGAATGCCGGTGGAAAATCGGTTGCATTAAAAACAACCGGTTTGATGTCGATGATGTATCAGTGCGGGATTCCGTTGCCCGTTCAGGCAGATTCTGCCCTTCCAGTAATTTCGGGCCTCTTTCTTGACATGGGAGATGAACAATCGATAGAGCAAGATTTGAGTACGTTTTCATCCCGTTTAAAATGGATGAAACAAACCCTTGATCAAATGGATAACCGCAGCCTTGTACTCATCGATGAAGCGGGTACGGGAACCGACCCTGAAGAAGGTGGTGCACTCTTTCAATCGTTTATAGAGATGGTACTTGAGAAACAGGCGGTCATCATTGCCACGACTCACCACGGTGCCTTGAAAGTGTTCGCTCACGATCACCCTCTCCTTGCCAATGGAGCCATGGAGTTCGACCAGGTGACTCTCGCACCAACATATAAATTTCGCAAGGGAAATCCGGGTAGCAGTTACGCTTTTGAAATTGCCGGACGGATGGATTTACCGGGTAAACTGCTAAAGCGTTCGAGGGCGCTGCTTGGTGATCAGCGTGACAGGATGGCCGATTTGCTGCTCAGCCTTGAACAACGGCTACAGGAAGCAGAAAAAGCACACAACAGATATGAAAAGCTGCGAAAGGAAGCAGAAGAGAAGGAGAAAATCTACAGGAAAAAAGCAGCAGACTTTGAGCAGACAAAAAAAGAAAAACTTAAAGAAGCGTATCGTGAAGCCGACCGTATCATGAAAGATGCCAACCGGCAAATTGAACAGGCGGTTGAAAAAATTACAATTGAGGGGAAGAAAAGCCGGGAAAATGTTCGACAGGTGCGCCGGGAAGTTGCCGATCATAAAAAAATAATCAGAAACAAATTACGGGAAACAGGAAGCCGGAAGCAGGAAATTCAACAGAATCAGCCACCTGAAATTGGCGACCAGGTATCAATATCCGGATCAGATACTGTAGGTGAGCTTGTGGAAGTGGATGATAACAATGCCGTGGTGCTTGCCGGTGGACTGAAGATCAAAACGAAATTTTCGAACCTTGAAAAAAGCAATCCCAAAAAATCCGGCAAAGGAAAAGCGGAACGGTGGAAGGCGGCATCTTACACTCAATCGTTATCAGGTGAGGCAGTAAAACCGTCCCTGGACCTGCGGGGAATGCGAGGAGATGATGCGGTAAAAGAACTGATGCATTACATAGACAATGTGGTTGCCGGCGGACTGCATGAGGTGGATATCATTCATGGCAAAGGAGAGGGAATCCTGAAAAAACTGGTGCATGAATACCTGGACAAGCGAAAAGAAGTAAAACAGTTCGAGCTGGCTCCCTGGGAACGCGGAGGGCCGGG
>SLKH01000291.1 GCA_007134665.1 Balneolaceae bacterium | reverse complement strand
CTTATTCTGATTACAGCCCCGGCTCGTGATGACGGTACGGTTTATTTGATGCGTGATAATGATATATGGAATTATGACCCGAGAATTGACCGAACTACCCGTTTACCATCTTCAATGATGGCACAATCCTGGATGGGGTCGGATTTTACAAATGATGACCTGGTTCGTGATACCGATCTCGTTGACGATTTCGATCATCAGATTCTGCGCACTGAAGAGTATAACGGATACGAATGTTATGTAATTGAAATGATACCAAAACCGGGCACTCCAATTGTATGGGGTAAAGTTCTTGTCTGGATCAGCACAGAGGAATACATCCAGCTACGGGTTGAAAACTATGATCAAAGAGATGAACTGGTCAATACAATGGAATTGACGGATATCAGCACTTTTGGAGATCGTCAAATTCCAACCCGAATTACCGTCATACCTGCTGACAAGGAAAATGAAAGAACCATTCTAACTTATCAGGCACTTGAATTCGATATCGATATTGATTACGACTTTTTCAGCCGTGCAAATATGCAGAGAGTTAGGTAAACCACCAATATCAGTTTACAAACTAATTTGAGAGGGTAAATCTAAACCAGGAAATTATGGCAACTTATTTCAGTTTAGCCTGGAGAAATCTCTGGAGAAACAAGCGCCGAACGATCATAACCGTTACTGCAATTGTATTCGCCGTTCTGGCTGCCGTTCTGATGCAATCCGTCAACCGCGGAAGTTATGAAGTCATGATCGACCGGATGGTCAGTTTCAACACCGGCTATATCCAAATCCAGGATTTTCGCTATGACGATGAATCTTCACTCGATAACTCGTTCTTGTATGACCAGGAATTACGCGAGAGTATACTGAATGCAGATGACAGGATTGAAAAAATTGTGCCCAGAATCGAAACATTCATGCTCGCAGCCAATGATATCTCAACCCGTGGCTCAGTAGTTTTCGGGATAGATCATGAAAAAGAACACAAATTCAATGGAATTAAAAATTATCTGGTGGATGGCCGGTTCTTTGAATCCGGTGAACAGGCAACTGTTTTGGGTCAGGGTTTGGCCAACCGCCTGCAGCTCAGCGTTGGCGATACCCTTGCATTGATGGGTCAGGGGCGTTTTGGAATGTCGGCAAGCGGATTGTTTGAAATCACCGGAATTCTGGATCATCCGATAAGGGATATGAATAATCAGGCTGTATATCTGCCGCTGGACACTGCACAGGAACTACTGTCAGCCGAAGATCACATTACCGCAATCCTGATTATCCCGCAAAGCGAAAGGCACACAGAAGCGATCGCTGAATCGATCAGACAACACCTTGAAAATGAAGAGCTGGTTGCATATACCTGGCCTCAACTCCTCCCCGAGATACTTGAACTGATGGAAATGGACCTTGCTGTTCCGAGACTGCTCACAGTTGTTTTATATGTAGTCATCGGTTTCGGTTTTTTCGGAACCATTCTAACCATGACTATGGAAAGGCTCCGGGAGTTCGGTGTTTTGCTTTCTGTAGGCATGAAAAGAGTGCACCTGGCTTCAGTCCTGTTTATTGAGACTCTTTTTTTCAGCGTCATCGGAGTATTATTCGGGCTTGCTGTAGCCTGGAGTATCCTGAAACTAATCGATCCGATAAATCTCACCGGCGAGGCTGCCCAGGCTGTGATCGATCTGGGTTATGACCCTATCATACCAATGTCTTTTGCACCGGATCAATTCTACATTCAGGGGCTATATGTATTCCTGATAGCGATGTTGGTATTCCTGTTTCCACTCTTGAAGATTTCAAAGTTGAACATTTTAGAAGCTGCAAGGAGTTGACATGAAAACATTAATTAATATTTCCTGGAGAAATATCTGGCGGCATCCGGCTCGAAGCAGTGTTTTAATTGCTGCAATTGTTGCGGGTTTATGGGCCGGTGTTGTGACGGTAGGTTTGATAAACGGATTGATGCTGCAGCGCATCGACTATCTCATCGAAAGTGAAGTAACACACGCACAGGTTCACAATCCTGAATTTCTCTCTGAGGGTTATTCATGGCTCCATATTCCGGAGCACGATGAAATTGCCCGATGGCTTGAGGATGACTCCCGTGTTCAGTCCTACACTCTCCGAACCATCACAGATGGAATGCTGCAATCACCCGTAAAAACCTCTGGTGTCCGGATTCGCGGAGTGGATACTGAAACGGAAACCCGCACCACGACATTTCATGAAAATATTGTCGAAGGTGAATACCTCGATTCCGATATACCCAATGCTGTTATCATGGGAAAAACACTGGCTGAAGATCATAATATGGAAGTAGGTAACCGAATCGTCTTGACTTTCGAAGATACCAATAATGAACTAACATCCGGGTCATTCAACATTGTTGGTATCTTCCAGTCTGCTTCCACCACTTATGATGAACTGAATGTTTTTGTTCGATCAGATGAGCTGAATCAGCTTCTATCTGAGGAAACGATTTACCATGAAATCGGCATGATACTTGAACATGAAGATCTTGCCTCATCTGTAGTATCTGATATCAACCAAACATTTACCGGAGTCGAAGCACAAACGTGGAGGCAGCTCTCACCCGAATTAAGCATGCTTGTTGAACTCGGTGATTTCATGGTCATCCTGATAACGTTGATCATTATGATAGCGCTGGCCTTCGGAATTCTGAATACGATGCTGATGGCACTTTTCGAGCGCATGCGTGAACTCGGAATGCTGATTTCGATCGGAATGAGCCGTATGCGTGTATTTATCATGATAATGATGGAATCCATTATTCTAACTATTACCGGGGCGGCTGTAGGGATGCTGCTCGCCTGGTTCAGCATCAACCATTTTAGTGAGTCGGGTTTAAATCTTGAGATGTTTGCGGAAGGAGCGGCCCAGCTCGGTTGGGATCACATTATCTACCCGGTTCTGACACCCTTGGAGTATGTAGTCATTCTGATTGTGGTCGTAGCGATAACAATGCTGGCTTCCATGTACCCCGCCCTGAAAGGGATACGGATCAACCCTCTTGAAGCTGCCAGAAACACCTGATTTGAAATCTTTTGAACATATAATTTAAACGTTGACTGCCATGCCAATTATCAAAACAGAAAACCTTTCCAAAATTTATAATCCGGATACCGTACCGGTTCACGCTTTGAATGATGT
>SLKH01000311.1 GCA_007134665.1 Balneolaceae bacterium | reverse complement strand
GGCTCTGTAACCGTTGGCAATATTCCGCTTACAAAACAGGCTGAAAAAGTACTGCGAATTACGTATCTGGAAGCAAAACTCTACAAAAGTGATACCATCGGGACTGAACACCTTCTGCTTTCACTGCTGCGGGATGAAGAAAATATTGCAGCTCAAATCCTTCAGCAATTCAACGTATCCTATGATGCAGTCAGGGAAGAACTCGACCTGATTATCTCCGGAAAATCACGGGAGGATGACAGCAGAGATGTTCGTGACCTGAAGGCCAGTATCTCTTCATCCAAAGGTTCTCAACAATCTGGCAGTTCACGTGAAAAGAAGATGGAAAAATCAAAAACACCTGTACTCGACAACTTTGGCCGCGATCTGACCCAGATGGCTGAAGAAGGTAAACTTGACCCGATTATAGGCCGGGAAAAGGAGATTGAACGGGTTGCCCAGGTTCTAAGCCGTAGAAAAAAGAACAACCCGGTATTGATTGGTGAACCGGGCGTAGGTAAAACTGCAATAGCAGAAGGCCTCGCATCGAGAATTATTGAGCGAAAAGTATCAAGAGTACTTTATGATAAACGGGTCATCGCTCTCGATCTCGCTGCTTTGGTTGCAGGAACCAAATATCGCGGGCAATTTGAAGAACGCATGAAAGCTGTAATGAGTGAGCTAGAGAAAACTGACAATGTTATTCTCTTTATTGATGAGCTCCATACGATCGTAGGTGCGGGTGGGGCAAGTGGTTCACTCGATGCCTCCAACATGCTGAAACCGGCTCTCGCCAGAGGTGAAATTCAGGCTATAGGTGCCACGACACTGAACGAATATCGTCAGCATATTGAAAAAGACGGGGCACTTGAGAGAAGGTTCCAGAAAATTATGGTTGAACCGACCACACCGGAACAAACCGTCGAAATCCTCAAACAGATTAAAGGGAAATACGAGAAACACCACAGTGTCCGATACACAGATGATTCTGTCGATGCATGTGTCAAACTGACCAACCGCTATGTAACCGATCATTTCCTGCCGGACAAAGCAATTGATGCACTTGATGAAGCTGGAGCAAGAGTTCATCTGTCCAACATTACTGTACCACAGGAAATCCTCGACCTCGAAGCTGAGATAGAAACGACCAGTAACGAGAAAAATTCGATGGTCAAAAAACAGCGATTTGAAGAAGCCGCTCGTTTGCGTGATACTGAAAAGAGATTGATTGAAGAACTGGAACAGGCTCAGAAGAACTGGGAAAAAGAATCGGCAAGCATCGTATATGATGTTAATGAAGAGGATGTAGCTGCTGTCGTTGCCATGATGAGCGGAGTTCCGGTGAATAAGATCACCCAGAGCGAAGGAAAGAAGCTTCTGAAAATGAACGAAGAGCTTTCCAAAAAGATCATTGGCCAGGATGAAGCCATTGTCAAATTAACGAAAGCAATTCAGCGAACCCGTGCCGGCCTGAAAGACCCTTCACGCCCGATCGGATCATTTATTTTCCTCGGCCCGACCGGTGTCGGTAAAACCGAGATGGCCAAAGTACTTGCCGAATATCTTTTCGACAAGGAAGATACCCTGGTACGTATCGACATGAGTGAATACATGGAGAAATTCAGTGTGTCGAGGCTCGTAGGAGCCCCTCCTGGATATGTTGGCTATGAAGAAGGCGGAATCCTTACCGAGAAGGTTCGAAGAAAACCGTACAGTGTGGTTCTGCTTGATGAAATTGAGAAAGCACACCCGGATGTTTTCAACATCCTGTTACAGGTACTCGATGACGGAATTCTGACCGACAGCCTGGGCCGGAAAGTCGATTTCCGGAATACCATCATCATCATGACTTCAAACATCGGGGCCCGGGACATCAGAAACCTTGGAAAAGGAATCGGTTTCTCGGCAAGTGAAAGCACGTTCGATTATGCCCAGATGAAGTCCACTATTCAGGATGCACTCAAAAAGGTATTCAATCCTGAGTTTTTGAACCGGATTGATGATGTAATCACATTCCGTCCGCTCGAACAGAAAGATATCTTCAAAATTATTGATATCCTTTCCGACGACCTGTTCAAACGGATCAAAGACCTTGGTTATGAACTTGAGGTGACAAAAGGTGCCAAAGATTTCATTTCCGATAAGGGTTTTGATCAGAAGTATGGTGCAAGGCCACTCAGAAGAGCAATCCAGAAATATGTGGAAGACCCGCTTGCTGAGGAAATTCTCGGAGCAGAGCATCCGCCCGGATCCGTCATCAAAATCAAGATGAATAAATCTCGCGACGGACTCGAATTTGATTGGGATCTCGCAGAAAAAAGTGATGAACCCGGTAAAGCTGACGAAGGTGAATCGAAGTCTGAGGAAGAAGCCAAAGCATAATTACTAACCACATTTTCATTCTAAAAAACCTCCGTTGGATATGAATCCACGGAGGTTTTTTATTTTTTATCCCAAAATTGTCATTGGAACAATGAAAATTTTGCCCGGAGGGCAAAAAAGGTCAAACGACTTTTTTGGGTCTATGTGAAACAAGGTTAATCAAAAGCTTGTCTGAAGATTTAAATTCCGGTTTAAGCCTCTTACCACAAAACGGTTACTTCCGGTCCGTTCAACATCCACTTTTGAATGATCAAGAAATGAGAGCGGAAATGAAACATCCGTTCGGGCAATACTTCTTTCCCCAAGGTGAATTGCATGCAATTCCGGATTGCTGATTTGATTGTTCTGGCCGATTGTCCCGCTTAGAGCCAGTATTTGCTGATCTTCCGGACTGTATGTGGCGTATGCTACGTTCACCCTGAAGCTGGTGCTGCCAAGTCGTTCACCATTACTTATTCGGTAAACCTGAGCTCTGTTTGATGAATAAATCGTCAAATATCCGGCATCTTCGGTTAGCGTTGCTCCGTTCAATTCCATATCCGTTTCAAGCTCTGCTATGGTATTGCCATGTCTGTCGAAAATCAGTACTTCATCATCAGTCCCGCTTCTCTCAGTAATCAGGGTAATATAACTACCATTTTTACTTACAAACACACTCTTGATTGTTCTCTCCCGGCTGTCAAAAATATTAATGAAATTATCTTCTGACTTTAAAATACGGGCTCTTGATCCTTCATCTGGGCCATAATTAATTCTGGAATTATACAATACAACTGTATTTCCGGATGAATCCGTCGCAAT
>SLKH01000021.1 GCA_007134665.1 Balneolaceae bacterium | reverse complement strand
GAGGGGAACAGAGAATCAGAACCATTGATATTGCAAGGGTTCCGACACCGGCCGGTTCAGGAGATTTAGCAAGTTATCTACAGGCGCTGCCCGGTGTGGTCAGTACCGGCGATCGTGGCGGCCAGTTATATATACGCGGTGGCACCTCATCTCAAAATATGACACTCATTGACGGCAGTGTTATCTATCAACCGTTTCATATCGTTAACTTTTATTCTGCATTTCCGGAAAATCTGATATCCGGGGTCGATTTTTATGCCGGCGGTTTCGGGTCAAGATACAGTAACCGGATTTCATCGGTGATCGATGTACAGTCAAGAGATGGTGACAGGTATCGGCACCGGGCTTCGGGATCTGTCAGCCCGTTTTTAGGGGAACTGTATCTGGAAGGGCCGATAGTATCCGGAAGTTCTTCATGGATATTATCAGGACGGAAATCCCTGATTGAGGAAACGAGTCCATGGTTCATGAATGAACAACAACCTCTTAGTTTTAACAGTCAGTTTTTTAAATTCAGCCATATCAGCCAGGAAAACTCTGTTTGTTCTGTTACTATAATGAGAACGGCTGACCAGGGCAGAATGGATTTTGAGTCAGATGATCTATTTCGGTGGAATAATTTTGTCCTGGGTGGACGGTGTATGATGCTTCCTGAACAGGCTGCAAGTCTTTTTGAATTAAATCTGGGAGTTTCCCATATGTCAAATGCTGCAGGTGACCGCAGGAACCCGGAATTATATTCTGATATCACCCGGCTGAATATGGAACTGAATCTGACCAGGTACATTCAGAATATTCGGTTTGAATATGGCGGTTTTGCTCATTTAAAATGGTATAACTACGATTTACAGGAACTATTTCAGATTCCACGGGATGAGACGGAACTCGTATTGGGCTCAGGTATTTATATGGAAGCTACTTTTCCGATTGGTGAACGAATGCGACTGAGATCAGGAGCTGCATTTACCTATTACATGGACCAGTATGATCCCAGTTTTGAACCCAGATTCAGATTTACCTGGAATCCATTCGGACGTGAGAGTGAAGAGTTTAGTGTATCGGCTGGAATTTACAGGCAGGCACTGGCAGGGCTGAGTGATATCAGGGATGTCAGCTCGGTATTTGTAGCATGGATGATGTCGCCGGCCGGCGGGGCGCAAATGGAAGCGCGGCACTATATGGCAGGATGGAGACAGGCGCTTGGAGGCGGATTTCAAGTGGCATTCGAAGCGTATTACAAACAGTTACGTAATCTTCCGATCACAACCTGGAGTACCCTGGCCCGTTTTAATACAGATTTGTCGATGGCAGATGGCACTATCTATGGCAGTGATATTCGCCTGGAATATAACCGCGGGATATTTTACGGGTTTGCAGGCTATGGATACAACTGGACGAAATATGAAACAACACAAGAGCACTTCACGATCTGGTTTGATGAACCTGTTCAGCGGTTTCATCCCCCGCATGATCGCAGGCACCAGTTCAACACTATGGCCAGTATAACATTAGGGCCGTATAAAACGAATGTACGATGGCAATTGGGAACCGGCTTACCTTTTACACAACCTATGGGTTTTGATGAATATATCCGCTTTGACGACGGGCTCCCCAATATTCGTAGGTTTTATGGGAACCCAAGGATGATCATGGAGAAACCTTACCAGGGGAGGCTGCCAACTTATCATCGTCTTGATGTGTCATTAGAACGCAGTATTCATTTCTCATTTGCAGATATAAGTATACAGGCTGGAGCAATTAATTTCTATGATCAGTCTAATATGTTTTATTACGATATTTATACTCAAAGGCAGATCGATCAGTTAAGTTTCGCCCCTTATTTTTCTGTTAAGATGGAGACGCGATGAAATTGTTTAGGCATTCGATATATTTTTTGTGTCTTGTTTTAATCACCAAACTTGTTCTTAGCTGTGACCAAACTTTTGAACCATTTCAGGATAACGACAGATATTCTTATTCCATTTTTGGTTATCTGGATGCATCAGCAGACACTCAATGGGTTCGTATCATGCCGGTCAGAGATTCCTATTTTTTAAGTTCTGAGCCACTGGATGTAACCGTTACCCTCGAACATGTCGGGGAGGGTGGAGAAATCGCAGTTATGAACGATTCACTATTCTACTACGGGCAGGGTGCTTATGCCTGGAACTTCTGGACAACGATGAATTTGGAACCTGAGCAAACGTATCTTCTGAAAGCAGAAGATACGGATGGAAATATCAGTAATGTACACGTCACACTCCCCAAAGATTTTCCGGATCCATATATAGAAGTTGATCTGGAAGACCAGGAAGAAATTTTGGTTGTGACAGGAGTTGATAACCTGGCTGATGTACATTCCAATCATGAGCTGTATCATCATTTATCTGATCTGACTACTGTATTTTCATTTAATCATCACCAGGATTCACTCTCACTGACTACTCAGCAGGGAGTACATACGGTTCTTTTAAATCCGAGTGAGGCAAGGGAATACCTGGAAACGTACATTGAACAGAATCCATATACCTTACAGCAGAGAGAAGTTTTTGTAGCTTCAGCAGGCCCGGAGTGGCAATTCTTTCCTGACCTGAGTGAGGAAATTATCTCGTTGCCGGATGGTATTTCAAATGTGGATAACGGAGTCGGGTATGTCGTGGGAATAGTGAGTAAGCGGATTCCCTGGGAGATGCTTTGTTTTACAGATGAAATCGATGATTTCGGCCAGCCGATAGCTAACCCTTGTCCTTTCTAATGGTTGCTTTTTCACAGGCTTTAGGATTTTTTCCTTGAGATCATCCAGTCTGCGAATAGAAATTCGATTGCTGCGGCTTCATAACCATTCCAGTTTTGTATCAATTGATTGAATTGCATATCTGATGTGTGATCAGGATCACCATCATAGCTCAGAATAATCCATTTCCGTAAACCTTTTTCCTGCCCTTTGCTTTTATTGACAGGAAAGACAGCATCGGTTCTCGGCCGGAAAAGCATAAGATCCTGAGCAGAGGTTGGCCCGATCCCGCGTATACTGGAAATTGTATTGTAAAAGGTTTCTGGTTCTGCATCGGTATCAAGCCAACTGATATCAATTTCTCCTGCAATGATATCCTGAGCCAAACCGGTAATATACTCACCTTTTCTCAGGGTAGGGCCCAATCTGCGTATTTGTGCAGGGTCAG
>SLKH01000013.1 GCA_007134665.1 Balneolaceae bacterium | reverse complement strand
GTGGATGAAGTTGTGGAAGCTGTTGAAACAGTGGAATAACGTGGAATACCAAAATGGCCTGAAGGTATACGAAGTGAGTAATTAAACAACCAAAAAAACTTCGTGAACCATCGTGACCTCGTGTCTTCGAGGCAAAATAAGATGACTATGAATATGTTTAAGTCACTACATTCCTCATTTCTTTGATCCATTTTTAAACAGTGGTGTCAAAGTACAAACAGGGCACTATCTCCCGCAGATTGCGCAGATAACGCAGATCTTCAGCTGATCAAATCTTACTGTTATTTAATAGTGGAAATCAGGAAATTGACCGCTTACGATAACTTATAATCGATCTGTTTGGATTCTATCATTAATAACCACCCTGAACTGCAGCAATCCCGTAAAGCACTGAGCCGAATTTCGGTGAGGGTGTTCGTATTTGTTGGTATCATATTGTTGATCATTGCCATCATGTTCGCATTTGCAATGGTTGGTGATGATCTTGAAAAACTGGAAGAGATAATTATCCTCGCATCATTAGGTGCATTTATCCCGCTGCTTATCTGGATCTGGCTAAAATTTCGCCGCTGGCAGGCTCCCATAACACCTCTTTTTAATCGTGATCATTTTACACCGGCTGATCTGATCATTGTTGTACCATTGTTGCTGTTCTCATTCAGTCTGTTCTCATCACTTCTCGCACTGATTGCATTGGCTGATACCGATCTGTTTCATATGGTTCAGGAGTGGATGGACACGGATTTCCTGGTGATTACAGATGATACCTCACTGCTGATGGTGATCGGGATCGTTATACTTGTAGGATTCATCGGCCCTGTTTTTGAAGAGATTGTTTTTCGCGGACTGATGATTGAACGGCTGGGATTGAAATACAGCTTCAGCGGAGCTGTAATTTTTTCATCTGTCCTGTTTGGATTTCTGCATATCAATATCGTTGGTGCTGCACTATTCGGTTTTGCAATGTGTCTGCTTTACCTGAAAACCGGATCATTACTGGCCCCCACGATCATACATATGCTGAATAACCTGACAGCCATCGTCATTGCATATCTGTCCTACCAAATCGACTGGGAATACACCGAAAGTGCTGAGTTTTACCAGCAGTACTGGTGGTTTTGGATACTTATTCTGATTGTGTCAACAGTTTGGATTATACGTTTTATCATCAATCACTGGAACCTGGTTCACATAACTGAACCGGCTGGAGCTGATGAAGAGCCGATGCACTAATCTTCAATCATCAATCTGTAATTTTCAATCTCCCCCGGGAAGAGAAAATGCCACATACGTATCTCCCGATTTCGTACCCATTTTACCCCCACCGGCCGCAATCACTATATATTGCCGGCCATCAACTTCGTACGTTGCCGGAGTAGCATATCCGCCGGCAGGAAGATCGGTTTCCCATAATAACTCACCGGTCGCTTTGTTAAACGCACGGAATTTTTCATCCTGGGTTGCACCAATAAAGAGAACACCTCCGGCAGTTACAACCGGCCCTCCGTAATTTTCGGTTCCGGTTTGGGGAATACCCCGTTCAGTAAGCTCTTCAAATTCACCAAGAGGGATTCTCCACAGATACTCTCCGGTATTCAGATCGATGGCATTGAGAGTACCCCAGGGTGGTTTAATCGCAGGATAACCTTCCGGGTCAAACCAGCGGTTGTAACCGGTGAATGTATATGGGATTTGCGTTGCATCGCTGAAATCGATGTCTTGCGATTCCGAATCGGTTCTGTTTAACAGGTAATCCGACAAGGCTATGACCTCATCTTCCGATAAGTGTCTGAATGGCGGCATAGCACCCTGTCCGTTTCGAATTACTGAAGCAACCTGCCCGGAGTCCATCCGGCCCTCAAGATCGATCAGGGAGGGAATGTTTCCGTATCGTTCTGCTGCCTCACGTTCCGATCCGTGACAAACGGCACAATTCAGTGCATAGATACGCTGGCCGGCATGTATTGGCCCTGCATCCTCCGGTTCGATTTCTACCATTTCCAAAATCCAGGGCATTTCATTGGAATTCACATACAGTACACCGGTTTCAGGGTCAAATGCTGCACCTCCCCATTCAGCACCGCCGTCAAAACCAGGGAAAATGAGCGTGCCCTGGGTGCTTGGGGGATCCCACCGGCTCTCAGTCCGTATTTCCCTGTAACGCTCAAGAACTGCCTGGTGTGATTCAGGTGAAATATCGGTTATATCTTCTTCCCTGAATTCCTGCCGCGCAAAAGGTTCGGGAAGTACCGGCACAGGCTGGGTTGGCCAAACTTCTTCACCAATCAGGTCGGATGGAGGGACCTCCTCCTCTGTCATAGGGAAAAGTGGTTCCCCGGTCTCGCGGTCAAATACAAACACATGTCCGGTTTTGGTCGTTTGTGAAACGGCATCCACCATTCGCCCGTCCCGCTCAATCGTGATCAGGTTGGGGGCGGCCGGAGGGTCGTAATCCCAGATGTCGTGCCTCACAAACTGAAAATACCAGATGAGCTCGCCTGTATCGGCATCCAGCGCAACAAGTGAGCTGCCAAACAGGTTTCTGCCAAGTCGATCACCGCCGTAAAAATCATGGCCGGGTGAAGCAACCGGGGCATAAACGATTCTGCGTTCTTCATCCAGGCTCATCCCGGGCCAGCTGTTGGTATTACCAACCCTCGTCCAGGCATCCGGAGGCCAGGTTTCATACCCATAATCACCCGGGTACGGGATGGTGCGAAAAATCCATTCGATGTCACCGGTTCGGGTATTAAAAGCGCGGATGTGACCCGGAGCCCGGCCAAATACGCGGGAGCCATAAATCAACAAGTCATCATGAACAATCCCGGGAGATGTGGCAGTAACCTGAATATCCATTCCTTCACGGTCGAGTCCGACAGCGAAATCGAGTGAACCGTTTTCTCCGAACTCCGTTGCCGGTTCACCGGTATCGGCATGGATACTATAAAGCCTTGGCCCTGCAACGTAAAAGATACGACGGTCACCTTCCCCATCAGTCCAGTATGCAACACCACGATTCACACCCCTGGATCGCGGTTCTTCCCCTTCAAACGGATCAAACATCCAGATCAGTTCTCCGGTATCGGCATGGAGAGCAAATGCTTTCTTGAGAGGGGTGGTGCCGTATAGAATATCATCAATAATGATCGGGTTCACCTGGATTTCGGTACGGGTACCATCGATCAGGTC
>SLKH01000336.1 GCA_007134665.1 Balneolaceae bacterium | reverse complement strand
ATGCCACAACCGGCATCGGTCCTGGTAATTAAATGCCATCCCCCTGCCGGAACTGATCTCCGGGTAATCATTCAGAAATGTGAGTTTATCACGAATCATCCGCTCTTTTCCATTCTGATCCTGATCCGGATTGGAGAGGCGATGGGTCAGGGTTGCGTAATCTGTGAATTGTTCTGCAAATCGGGCCATCAGATGATCCAGGAACTTGTTTCTCCGTTTAATGAAAAGCTCCGGACTTTCGGCGATTTCATTCAATGCCGTTTCATAATCCGATCCGTTAATGAAAATATCTTCACCTTCCGGAATAATTTCAGCCAATGACTGGGAGAAATAGGTTCTCCCGATTTTATATTTATCATCCGCATCTTTCTCAGCATTCATTGAAAAAAGTTCTCTTACATGTTCAAGTTGAGACATGTAATTGGCCAGCAGTTGATCAAAAAATGTCAGATACCCCTTAAGCTGTTTTGCTCGTGCCACCTCTTCCTGTTCTGCCGCTGAAGAGATGCCTTCAGGCCCGATTCCATAAGTAACCGGGAATTCATTCTGAATACTGCGGTATTGTTTCAGGTTGAGATATCTACCGTCGGGAAGGTCGAGGTCAAGTACGGGATTTTTTATTTTTTGCGACTCTGTCTCACCCGCCAGCTCTTTCATCCGTTCTTCAACTGCCCTGATTGAAGCCTGGTACGGAAGCTGATCTTTAAAGAAGGTGATTTTTGAATCGGCAATTGACAATCGGGGCACGTAATTGAAATCATGAGCAAGGTCCAGGCACCATTTCACACTCTTAGACGGGATACCTTCTTCATTGCCTTGCGGAATATTGGCAATCTCAATCTCTTTCACTGCTACCACACCTTCGATATTCATGATGATCTGAACCAGATCTGACACATAGATTGATTCACGTCTCTCCGATTTCAATAGTTCGCCCTCATCTATGAACCCGTGATTCAGAAGCGGCCCTTCAAAAATGTTCTCAGTTGGAATGCCCTTTTCCTTCAGCTCCTTCAGTGACCAGATATTTACCGGCGGAGCAAGGAATTCTGATATCCGGTGATAGATCTGTGCCTGAACCTCTTCGACATCTGCTTCTGTTTCCAGCTCTACATCTGCACAAAGTGCAATTCCTTCGATCTTTAGTGCGTTCAGTTTATAATAATCTTCGCATAGATTTCGGTTGGCGTGCAGCCGGGCAGATACCGATTCCACGATCTGGTGAACCTTCTCCACTCTTTTTTGATAAGCTGCCACCATACCGTCTATAAAATCATTCAGTTTATCAGACAATGAATTCAGGTCCAGATCCACATTACCTGGCCCGGTTCCGGCCAGTTTGATTACCTTATCAGTTTCCACTGAATAATGAATGGAGTGCTGAGGCGGACGGTTCAAAAATCGTAACGTTACATCCCGGACATGTTTCCGGATATCACCCGTATCACTCCAGTCGATCTGCTCATCATCCCACCGGGCAAATTCGATTTCCACATGTATGTCTACCCGTACCGGAAAGCTGTTATCAGTATCATCCAAAGTCAGTGTTTTTCTTATGATATGCTCATTGAGGTCACCAAGACTTTCACACCTTTCAAATTCAAGCAGTATATTATAGAGGGTCCGAAATTGAATCGGCTCCTTGTCATCTTTTTCATCAAATGAAAGTCTACTCTCTGATAGATTCGCCCAAACCGGCACTTCTGACTCTTCTGATATATTTACCCAGGCATTTTTTACTCCGACAAATTCACAGCCTGAACCCGGCTCATCTTCCACCATTACATCGATGATAAGCTTTCGAAGATCGGGAATCGTAAGAGGCCTGTTGGGAAGAATTTCTGCCGCTGTAAAGAAATTTTTTCGTTCGGTTTGATCAGACTGTGCCGGGTCTTCCTCCAGTATATCAGCGATATTCTGGTTTGCCCGGTATCCCAGGTCAGTGATTGCATAACACAACACTTCCAGAATCGTGATTCCCGGATCATGGGTATTGTAATCTGTCCACAACTCCGAACTGAACTCCTGAATATGAGAAATTCCAATTTCTCTTAGCCGGGAGTAATTCATGCTTTTCAGATCCGGCTCTTTCTTTGATATTTTTTTCGGTTCGTTCATATTCATCTTTTATTCTTCAGCACCCGCAATCGTCCACTTCCAGTTCAATGAACGCGCTTACCTCATTATCATCACAGGCGCACTCCTCCGACTCCAGAACCTTTATATTATGATCCGGTGCGGATCCCAAAACAGAAGCGGTTGTCTTCGGAGTTGCTTCATTCACATCTTTCTTTTTTGCAGAATTGTCCTGATCACCCGGTACGATATGGAACATCTTAAAACAGGTCACGAAATCCACATATTCCCTGGTTTCAACAAAATGAAGAATCATCGATTTATGAATGCGCCCGCCAAATACAACATCCTGTGTTTTTTGAAATGCCCAGGGCGACAGGTACGATTTGATCTCATCATTCAGAAAACCCCGGTAATAACCCGAATCTGTTCCATCATGAAATTTTACATTGAAATCTACCTTAATCTCCTCGTAAAGCGGGTTTCTCACAGAGAGTCTGACATTTTCCGCCTTAATACTTTCCAGGTATTGGCCGATCTCTGTCAGGGTAACCAAGCTTGTTTTTGGCTTCAGCGGATCAACTGCATTTTGATTGATCATATCGGAGACCACTATCAGGGATACGTATCCCGGTGCAATTTCAGAGTAGTTCTTCAATGTCCCATCAAACCGGGTATGATTGAGGCATTTCACCTTATAAACAGAGGGGAATTTCTGTAAAATCAGCCGCTCATAATCCCAGATCGTGATTGCACGCCGCTTATGACGAAGCCGTTCGCTCACACGTGTATAAAACGTACTGCTTTCCTCCTTCATGGAACCGCCAAAGGATGCGTATGGCTGTATCACTGATTTAACTGAAGAATCACTATCCTTCAATTTACTGATCGATTCTGCCTCCAGCGGATTGGCAAGATGGTTCGGATCGTTATCCCGATCAACAAATGAAGCAGTAACCGCCTGTGCACGAATGTCCACAAGATCGGATATGGCAGGTGTATCTTTATCAACCGATGCCCGCAGCCAGACAAGTCCGTCAGGCAGTAATGTATGTGCCTGCGATGCTGATTTGGGAATGCGGAATGAGATAATCCCTGATGTTAAAAGCTGATTGGT
>SLKH01000359.1 GCA_007134665.1 Balneolaceae bacterium | reverse complement strand
AGCCTTTGCTCATGAAGTGTCCCCTCAAAAGCGAGGGCATTCATACCAGCAAACTGATCCTGTATCTGATGAAATGAATTGAGTTCATCTACAGAATCATGTGTGATCAAGACAGCAATATTTTGCATATAGGGAGGGCTGAAATCAAGTTCCTGCCTTCTTTCTTCGGTAATTGTGACATTCGCCATTCCAATCGTTCCTGATTCTGAATTCTGAACTGTTTGATAAAACCGGCTGAACGATTCCTCAGAAACAAACTGAACTTCGAGCTCTACTTCATATTCAGTCTCAATCCAGGAGTTAAACTCCCTGATTATGTCAACCGTAACCCCCGTCAGATTTCCATTGTCATCATAATATGCAAAACCCTCTGCAGGTACATAATATGCAATCAGAGATCCGGTGCCCTCATTTATAACCTGTTCCCAGGAATCACCTGAGGCTAAGATACCCTCTGAATACTGACAAGCAGAAAATGTTAAAAACAACAGTAAATGAAAATATTTGAAATCTCTTATGTACATGAGAATACTATTTAAATTCTATTAAAGAAGCCGGGGGTTTTGTAAGTTTATTCCTCTTAAAGTATCAATATATTTGAATAGTAACATTTCACCTGATAATTGTTCTTTCCTATGAATCTTAAGATTAAAGAAGGCCGAAACCCGAAGAACGGCAAGCCGGTAACGATTATATCTGAAATAAAGCACAACCCCCAGGTGATCGAAAAGATGGCATCCGAATTAAAGTCAAAATGTGGCACGGGTGGCTATATTGATGGAAAGAAAATTGTACTCAATGGATCGCAGATCGACAAGGTCACATCGATTCTTGAAAAAGATGGATTTACGGTTACAAGATTATAGTTTTTATCAAGCTGTTATTTGTTAACCCCGGGATCTGGCATCAAATAACATATAAGACTTCATAAACAATGAAAAAGAAAAATGTATTGCTGGTTGAAGATGATGAGACTCATGCACTCTATATGCAGAGAATACTCGAAAAACTGGGCCATACTGTTGTTAATACTGTGAAAAGCGGAAGAATTGCAGTTCTGTCTGTTAAACATTTTGATGATATAGATATCATCATCATGGATATCAGCCTTGAAGGTGATATGGACGGGATTGAAACGATGAAACAAATCCGGCAATTATCGGATGTTAAAGTCATTTATACAACAGGTTATGGCAGTGATATTGTAAAAAAGAAAGCAGTGGAAACTGTTTATGATGCATACCTGACCAAACCGGTTCGGATTGAGGATCTTGAATTCGCTTTCTACGAAGCCTATCAAACGTGATTGCCATATCCTTTTTCCGTAACTTAAAATCCTGAGATCAATTAATTTGTTCAAGTTCCGGAGTGGCCTGATGGCAATATTTTTTACGACCAAAGCAGCTCCGCTTTGTTTTTTACTTTTATTCATCATACCGGTTGGTGCTTTTTCTGAGCCGTTGCTTACCAATATTCCGGACAGTAAAGATGAGGATATTAAAATCGGGCTGGTACTGAGCGGCGGCGGTGCTAAAGGTATCGCGCATATCGGAGTGCTGGAAGTTTTGGAAGAAGCCGGAATCAGGGTCGATTACATTTCGGGTACCAGTATGGGAAGTATTGTGGGGGCACTCTATTCTATCGGGTATAGCACCGATGAAATGAGAGAGCTTGCAGAGTCAACCAGCTGGGACGAATTGTTTTCAGACAGGCCGAACAGAAGACTTTTATCCATGTATGAGAAGGAGTCTGATGGTCGTTTCATTCTTTCTTTTCCCATTACTGACAGGGGAATTAACCTTCCCACAGGCCTTGTTGCCGGACAAAATATTTTTTCCTGGCTGACACTCTACACCTGGCCAGTACTTCACATAGAAGATTTTTCAGAGCTGCCAATTCCGTATGCCACGGTTGCAACAGACCTTGAAACAGGGGAAGCCAGGGTATTTCGGAGTGGGTATCTGCCTGATGCAATCCGGGCAAGTATATCATTTCCCTCCGCTTTCATGCCGCACACAATAGACGGGCGATCATATCTCGATGGCGGGCTCATTCGAAACCTTCCTGTCCAGGAAGTTCTGGAAATGGGAGCCGATTATGTAATTGCTGTTGATGTGAGCACCCCGCTTCGCCCTTCTGATGAACTGAACTCCATTACATCGATATTAACCCAGGCAGTGAACTATCGTGTTATCGAAAGAGTAAATGAGCAAAAAGAGCTTGCGGATTTAAATATTGAAATCCGCGCACTGGATGACTTTCATGTAACCGACTTCAATATGGCTACGGAGTTTATTGAATTCGGATACACTGAAGCGAAATTGCACATGGAACTTTTACAGTCCATCGCTATGAAGCAAACTGCTGACGAAACAACTGAAAGTGGTAATTTTCTCAATCATACAGATGAACTATACATTGAAGAAGTTTCTGTAACAGGCCTTGAGCTTGTACCCGAAGAGCTTATCCTGTCAGAACTTGATTTGCTTTCCGGTAATGAAGTATCACACGGCGACATCGAATCCATCGTCAATCAACTGTATAGCACCCAGCTTTTTCACCTGATCTCATATCGTTTATACAGACTGAATGACGATACATTTCACCTTGAACTTCGGGTTATTGAAAACACAGACAATTCATTTCGGTTCAGTGCCCGCTATGAGACCCCAACCCAGGCATCCGTCTTGTTAAGTACATCCTTCAGGAACCTTTTTATCAGGGGCACGAATCTAAGAATGAATCTGCGACTCGGGCGGGATGCAGAATTTACAACTGACTTTATGACGATTGGCGGGACCGCCTCAAGGATTGGAGTTAACACAAGAATTCAGTATAAACGTGAACAAATCGATTATTTTTCAGAGGGAAACAGAATTTCAAGCCTGATGTCACATCTTCTCAGGGGCGATATTTTTGCCGGAACTTTTATGAATAAAAACTCACTGCTGGGAATAGGAATCAGGGGTGATATCAGCAGATTTTCTGATACTATTAATCCGGAAGGGATCCCTTTTTCAGATACAGATCATCATGCTGTTTATGGTAAATTCCTGCTGGATACATATAATCGAAGATCTTTCCCCACCCGGGGACAATTTATGATGATTCAGGCTACGTTTTCTGATCAATTGTTTCTAAGCCCCATCAGCTTTAATGAACAGCATATATTTGGAAATTTCCTTTATCAGGTACATCCGT
>SLKH01000220.1 GCA_007134665.1 Balneolaceae bacterium | reverse complement strand
TTTTGATTCAATTGAAGCGGCTGAAGACCCCGGTGCTGAAATTCATATTCTGTCTTATACAGCCCGCAGAATGGAATTTGAACTGAGCAGAACTACACCCGGATTCATGGTATTAAGTGAAATTTACTATCCCCCCGGCTGGATTGCCAGGTTGAATGGTGAAGAAATCCCGATTTACAAAACCAACTACCTGTTAAGAGGATTTGAAATCCCGGCAGGTGATCACCATCTTGAACTTGAGTTTCACCCGCGCTCACATATCATGGGATCGCGTATCAGTTGGGCAGCAAACCTGATTCAATGGGGTATCGGCCTGTTCCTTTTCGCCGGTTGGATTAAACGGCGAAGGCCGGCAGAATCCGATGAAAGCTAAAGTACTCATTGCAACCTATTATTGGCCACCAAGTGGCGGGCCGGGCGTTCAGAGATACCTGAAATTTGCCAAATATCTGCCTGCGTTTGATATCGAACCCATCATTTTAACTGTAAAAAACCCGACTTACCCAATCCAGGATCCGACACTTAAAGAGGAAATTCCGGACAATCTCAAAATTTATAAAACCCGGACGATTGAACCGTTTGGCATTTATGCCGGGTTGAGTGGGGAAAAAGCAGAGTCGATCAAGCCGACAATTGAGCTTGAGGGCGAGACATTCCGTTCTTCAATCGGAAGCTGGATCAGAGCGAATGTATTTATTCCGGATGCCCGGGCGGGATGGTTAATTACTGCACGATTGAAAGCAGAAGATCTGGTCAGAGACTTTAACATCCAAACCGTAATTACTACAGGGCCACCTCATTCTGTGCATTTCATAGGAAAGCATCTCCGTCAGAAACAGAATATACGGTGGCTTGCTGATTTTCGGGACCCCTGGTCGCAGGTCTATTATAACCAGATATTGCCACGGACATCGATTGCCGAACAGGTTGATGAGAAGCTGGAGAAATCTATACTGTCCAAAGCAGATGAAGTGATCGTAGTCAGTAACTCACAGGCTGAAAGCTTCAGGAAAATCGTAGAGCGTGGTTACAGGGTTATTACGAACGGTTTCGATCCGGATGATTTTAAAGGGATTAATCCACCCGATAGAACATCGAAAGGTACACTCATTCGCCATATCGGCAATATCGGGGAAGCAGCGGTACCGGAAGCATTTCTCAGAGCCGTTAAATCGGTATCTGACACCATCAATCTTACTGTTGAATTTATCGGTGATAACCATCCGGGTTTACAGAAACTGATTCATAAATATAAGCTGCACAAGATCGTTTCTATCAAAGACTATTTGCCTCATAAAATTGCCATTCAAAAAATGTCTGACGCAAACATCCTTTTGTTATCCATTCCCGATGTTGAAGATATTCAGCACCACATCCCCGGCAAACTATTTGAATATATCGGAACGGGCCGCCCTATTTTAATGCTTGGCCCTGAAAATGGGGATAGTGCTAAAATTATTAAACAGGAAGATGCCGGGATTGCGTGCGGATTCAATGATTTTGAATCGATCAAAAAGGCCATTATAACTTTGTCAGAACACAAAGCTCATGGTATTTCTGCAGATCAAATGGTTTCTCATAAATACTCAAGAATTACATTAACCAAAAATCTTGCAGCTTTAATCGTAGAAAATTCAGATGAATAACATTCCGGGAAATGTCACACGATAGCAACCAATCACATCACAGACGATATAATCTGACCCTGCAGTTTATATCACAGAGTATTCAGCCGCCGGCCTCCATACTCGATCTTGGAAGCCGGAATCCATTTTCTGGTATTCTGGAAGAAAACGGGTTTTCAGTTCAAAATACCGATTTTGATCTCGACAAAAATCCCGAAAATTTGCAAAAATATAAAACTGAAATCGTCACAGCATTTGAAATATTCGAACATCTGTTAAATCCATTATCAGTACTTGAGCACTTACAGGCTGACAGGTTATTTGCATCGGTTCCGCTCGACTTATGGTTTGCTGCTGCATACAGAAATCCGGATGATCCCTGGGACAGTCATTTTCATGAATTTGAAGACTGGCAATTTGATTGGCTGCTTGAACATGCCGGGTGGAAGATCATTCGCCGGAAAAAATGGACCAACCCGGTGAAAAAAATTGGTATACGGCCTCTCTTCAGGCTTATCACACCCCGATGGTATATTGTTGAAGCGGTAAAGAATTCATAATTCCTTCAATCCGGATGAAGATATTGTAGCTTTATAAGCTTTCAGCAATTCCACTCCGGTTACATCCCAATTCCAGTGCTTCCTGACAGCTGCTTCCCCATTTCGTCCCATTATTTTTCTTTTTTCGGGATTCTTATATAATTCAAGAATTTTTTCTGCCAGATCATCCGGGGAACCGGCTTTATAAATCAAACCACATTTTGCTTGTTCAATCACAGCTTTTTGTGCCGGACAATCACTTGCAATAACCGGTTTTCCTGCAGCCATATACTGAAAAAGCTTGTTGGCATAAGTAGTATCATGATGAGGGTTTCGCAGTAACGGTGACAGACAAAGTTCCGAAGCATTGATATAAGCTGGTAACCGCTCAGGGTCTTGCCAGCCTTCAAATGATACTACATTATTCAAACCATTCTGATTTACATATTTATTGAGCTGTTCGTCCTGACTGCTGCTTCCAACAAACACCATTTGAAGCTCAGGTACTAAATCCCTGATTCGATTAACAGCCTTTAGTACTGATAAGGTACCGCGCCTCAGAGAGGTGTCTCCAATATAGAGCATGGTAAATTTTCCCTCTGTGAATTTACGGACTTCATTCGATTCAGCATGTGTATCAAATCGGTCAAACCTGACTACATTCGGGACTGCGGTAATTTTATCCAGGGGTATCCGATTACTGATATTAGCAGCAATTCTTGCTTCCTCTGTAACCAAAATCACATGATCTGCTTTTTCCATGAACTCTCTCTGTTTTTCTTTCCATTTTTTAAGGTTGATGAGCCAGTTGCCAGGCCACTGATTCACATGCTTGTAAAGTTTCATGATTTCAGGTCGGTTTTCATGTAAATCAAGAACTACCGGAAGCTGGTATTTTTGATTTGCTTGAAACACCGATTCAGCAATGACCATATCGTGTATGTGAAGCATGTCCGGTTTATACTCATTTATAAAATGATCTATCTTCGTTTTAACTATCCGGGTAAATACTGGAATTGTATATACAAGGGCTGACAATTTGTATAATAGAGGGCCTGCATAAACTCTGAAGATCTGAATTCCGTGATGCTCATCCCTTTCCGGTTTCCCTTCATAATCAATGTGAAACAGTACCACTTCATAACCATTTTCCATCAGGGTAATCGCTTCATTTTCCACTCTTGCATCAGGTGGAAACGACGTATCCATGATCATTCCGATTCGCATCTGTTCAGGCAGTAATTTTATTCATCGTCATTTATTGTCATACTGTTTCAGCTTGAATATATCATTTCAAAGTGGTTTTGTTTTCAATCAATCCGATTTGCTATTATAACGCTGAACCTGAACCAGACAACTGCCGTTGGGCATCATTGCAAAACAGAGTATGTATAATGCCCTCTATACCTACATTGGTATAGGGTTAGGCTTTATTACAACGATATTTTTATACCCTCATATTCTTGATCCTGATCAATACGGCCTCACACGGGTATTGATCTCTGCATCCATGATCGGGGCACAGTTTGCTCATCTCGGTATCCGTAATACTATTATCCGGTTTTTTCCTGTTTTTGAAAGATCCGGAAAGAAACAGCACAGCCTCTTGTTTCTTTCACTGATCATACCCCTTGCAGGATTTCTGGTTTTCAGTTTAATTTTTTGGTTATTCAGGGATTTTCTCATCGATTTCTACATCGACCGCTCCCCGCTATTTGTGGATTTTTATATATACATACTGCCGCTCACGCTATTTATTCTCTACTTTGAGGTACTGAATAGCTATCTTCGATCGCTAAGGGATTCCATTACCGGATCCATGATCTCGGAAATCGTCCTCAGGTCAGTTGTTATCCTGATCCTCGCAATCTATTTTTTTGGATTGATCTCATTCCAGGCTTTTATCCTGCTGTTTGCCCTTGCGTACGGTATTCAGCCCTTATTGCTGATAATCACACTGATCCGGCTTGATGAGTTCAGAATTACGCCACGATTTACAGTCTTGCGAAAAACCCTTGCACGGGGAATGGCCAGTTACGGACTATATACACTATTAGGGGGGCTGACTACCGTCGTTGTCTGGAATGTGGATATATTGATGCTGGGTTCACTCAGTGGGCTGGATCAAACTGCGATTTATGCAATTGCATTCTATATCGGCACGGTGATAACTGTGCCCCAGCGGGCCATTGAAAAAATAGCAACTCCACTGATCGCGGATTTCATCCATCAGCGAAACTGGAGTGAAGTTGAAAAAATTTATCGCAAAACCTCCCTCAACCAAACCATTGCAGGCACATTGATCTTGCTGCTTGTTTGGGTCAATACTGAACAACTTCTCAATCTTCTTCCGGATGTGTATGCTGATGGAAAATATGTGGTACTTTTTATCGGATTCGGCAAGCTCTTTGACATGGCAACAGGAATAAATGGCAGTATCATTGTCACTTCAAAATATTATCGGTTTGACCTGTTTACCAACCTGCTGCTGATTCTGTTTACAGTTTCCAGTAATCTCATTCTAATACCGGAATTCGGGATACAGGGTGCGGCAATTGCAACCATGCTCTCCATTTTTTTATACAACCTGATCAAATACATCTTCGTATGGAAAAAATTTTCCATGCAGCCGTTTTCATTGAGTTACCTGTGGCTGATACTATTTTCAGCAATCTCACTTCTCCTGATTTCAATACTGCCCAAACTTTCCATTATCCCAAACATCATGGCAACCACAGTCATAGTAGTACTATTTTTTATCTTTCCTGTCTGGTGGCTGAAACTCTCAGACGATTTCAATTTGCTGATCAGACAGATAATGAATAAAGTGATATAGAAGAATGAATCATAACCTTTTATGATAGTCTTAAATGAAAGCTTTATTAGTCAATGATACCGGCAGCAAACCTGAAATGATTTTAGGAACCGCTCCCACACCTTCACCCGGTGATTATGAGCTGCTTGTAAAAATTAAGGCAACAGCTTTAAACAGGGCAGATCTCTTACAAAAGTCCGGAAATTATCCACCACCAAAAGGATCCTCGCCGATTCTGGGACTTGAGATGGCCGGTATCGTTGAAGAAACTGGCCATGAGGTTACACGTTATGAAAAAGGTGACCAGGTTTTCGGATTGCTCCCGGGAGGCGGATATGCCGAATATGCGACCATCCATGAAAGGATGGCCATGCACATACCTGAAGGATTCAGCTTTGAAGAAGCCGCTGCAATTCCCGAAGTTTTTTTAACGGCTTTTCAGGCACTCAAGCTTCTTGGTAAAATAAAAAGAAATGAAAATGTTCTGATTCATGCCGGTGCCAGCGGGGTAGGCACGGCAGCCATTCAGCTTGCAAAGAAACTTTTTAATTGTACTGTCATAACCACTGCAAGTAAAAAGAAAAAATTGAAAGCTTGCCTCGAACTCGGTGCAGATATCGCTATCAATTACAAAAAAACTGATTTTAGTGAAGAGATCATTTCTCAACTTGGAGAAAACAGTATTGACCTCGTACTCGATTTTGTTGGGGCACCCTATTGGGAGCAGAATATAAATGTTATTGCAATGGATGGCCGGCTTATCTACCTCGCCATGCTGGGCGGCGCAAAAGTTAAGCAGCTCAATCTTGTTCCCGTACTTCGGAAAAGGTTAACCATCCAGGGCTCAACGCTGCGGAACCGGACAGATGAATACAAAATGAACCTGACGAGTGATTTCCATTCTTATGCCATGGAATTGGTTGAAAACCGGGATATACAACCGGTAATCCATGAAATATTCGACTGGAATCATGCCGAGCAGGCTCATAAAATGATGGAAAAAAACCGGAATATTGGCAAGGTTATTCTCACCGGGATGTAATCATACCGTTTAAAGTTTACAAACTTGGTAATTATAGGTGATTTAACCTGATTCAGGAATTAGCCTTATGTCCTGAATTTACTCCTTCCCTGAAATTTCGCTGATTCTTTTTAGCAAAATTAATGGCTGCTATCGACTAATTATTTCTCATTTAATTTGTAAAAGACGAGTGGGTTTGATTAATTATGCAAACGTTTGTACAACTTCTATAATGAGATTACATCCTGATGAAAAGTTTCCTTTCCGAAGACTTCCTGCTTCATTCCGATACTGCTAAAAGGCTTTTTTTTGATCATGCTGAAAAAATGCCGATCATCGATTATCACTCTCATCTTCCACCTTCCGAAATAGCAGAGGATAAACAGTTTCAAAACATCACTGACATTTGGTTAAAAGGGGATCATTATAAATGGCGGGCTATGCGAACCCTTGGTATAGATGAAAGATTCATCACCGGTGAAAGCAGCGACAGGGAAAAGTTTGACAAGTGGTCATATGCAATTCCATACACGGTTCGAAACCCGCTGTATCACTGGTCTCACATGGAATTGAAAAATTATTTTGGCATTATAAAACTCCTGAGGCCGGAAACGTCTGATGAAATCTACTCGGAATGCAATGAATACCTGAAACAGCCTGATTTTACTGCAAAACAACTGCTACAGAGAATGGATGTCAGAGTGGTATGCACCACGGACGACCCTGTTGATTCATTGTCAGACCATGAGCGAATTAAAAATCAGGAATTCGGTATAAAAGTTCTGCCGACTTTCCGGCCCGACAGTGTTTATTCATTTGACCACCCGGAATCCTATAACAGTTATATCGATAAGCTGGAAGAGGTAACGGATAACAAAATCAATTCTCTTGACAGCCTTCTTAATGCTCTTGAGAAAAGAATTGATTTTTTTCATCATCTTGGATGCCGCTTATCGGATCATGGCTTGAAGAGAATGACCAGTATCGGAAACGGTAATATTAATCCTGAAACAACTTTTAAATTAATAAGAAATGGTAGAACTCTGACTAATGAAGAAGCAGAGCGGTTACAATTTGAATTATTGATCCAACTGGGGAAACTTTACGACAGATACGGTTGGGTTCAGCAGTTTCATCTGGGCGCGATGCGTAACCCCAACTCCCGCATGTTTCATCAGTTTGGAGAAGCTGCCGGTTTTGACTCTATAGGTGATTATTCTCAGGGTGTTAACCTGGCAAATTTCCTGAATGAACTCGATAAAACGAATCAGCTGCCAAAAACGATTTTATACAATCTGAATCCATCAGATAACGCTTTAGTGGCAACCATGGCAGGGAATTTCAATGATGGTTCGGTAAAAGGGAAAGTTCAATTCGGAACTGCCTGGTGGTTTCTGGACCAAAAAGACGGTATGGAAGATCAAATGAATATCCTTTCAAATATGGGCTTATTAAGCTGTTTTGTAGGTATGCTGACAGATTCAAGAAGCTTTCTATCCTATCCACGACATGAATATTTCAGAAGAATTTTATGCAACCTGATTGGAAATGACATCGAAAACGGCGAACTACCAGGCGACATTGACTGGTTTGGAAAGATCGTCAAAGATATCTGTTACCACAATGCCAGGGAATATTTTGATTTCGAATAAAACTTAAATCCATACCAATAGATGAAAAAACTAAAATTAACCCTGATTTGTGTACCAGTTTTATTTCTGTTTTACGGTTGTGACAGAAATGGTGAGCAGGAAACAAAAACAATCATACTGGCTCACGCTATGCATTTGACACATCCGGTGTCTGTCGCAATGGAACATATGGCAGAGTTTGTTGAAGAGTATTCAGGCGGCAGGTTAAATATTGAAATTTATCCGACCGGGCAACTCGGCGGAGAAAGGGAACTGCTTGAGCTTGTTCAGATAGGTACGGTCGGAATGACAAAGGTCTCAGCCGGCTCACTTGAAAATATAGTTCCTGATATGCGAGTATTCAGCCTGCCATACCTGTTCCGCGATGAAGAACATATGGCCAATGTATTATGGGGAGAAGTTGGTGAAGAATTATTGGAAACAGGTACAAAATACAGGCTAAAAGGAATTGCGTATTATGATGCCGGAAGCCGGAGTTTTTATTCGGTTGACCGGCCAATATATACTCCGGATGATTTATTGGGCCTGAAAATCAGGGTAATGCCCAGTACTATGGCTACCATGCTCATCAGAACGTATGATGCATCCCCGACACCGCTTGCTTATGGTGAACTCTATACAGCCTTCCAGGGCGGGATCGTAGATGCAGCGGAAAACAACCCTCCAAGTTTTTATACTTCCCGCCACTATGAAGTTTGTAATTACTATATCCTTAACGAGCACACAACGATCCCTGACGTCCTTGTACTGGGATCCCATGTATGGAATAACCTGACTGAGCAGGAAAAGGATTGGCTTCAGCGTGCTGTGGATGATTCAGTTGACTTGCAGCGCATTCTCTGGCAGGAATCCGTGGAAGAATCATACAGAGTAGTACAGGAAGCCGGTGTAGAAATCATCATACCGGATATTGAACCTTTCAGGGAACAATCCCGCCCGCTATATGAAAGGTTTCGTGATAATAACCCGGATTTATACCGCTGGGTTGAACGAATTCAACAGGTAGAATAATCGTAGGTTAACAGGTACGGTGACATTTTACTCCAATTGAAATCCAAAGGCTGTCAATACCAGCATTGACACATCATCCGGGTTAACCGGGCGGCTTACAAAATAAAGATCATGTAAATCGCCATCAGTTACAGGATCAATATTGATTGAAAGAACGTACGAGATAAATCCTTCACCCGGCTGGATGGATGATACATCCAGGATTCCCTCTCCGATCAGGTTTCCTTCTGCAGATCCGAGTCTTAATTCAAACTGATATCCCGAAGAAAGTTCCTGCTGAGATCCGCCATTAATGGTAATTGACCCAACTCCTGTAAGATCGATACCATTTATACTAAAAGAACCGTTTTCTTCTGGGACCATCAGCAGTGGATTCCCTCCGAACTCCATTTGGTTGTAATTAACCAAATTCCGGGTTGATGGAACACCCATCACATTGCTTCTCAGTGAGACGGATCGGTGTCCTGTAAGCGGTCGTATGTTTTCACCCCCTTCATCGGTATAACTTGCTGAGATGACGAGTAATCCATTCTGCATCCATTCACCGCCAAGAGTCGGTTCAAGGGTTCCGGTTTGCGGCAGTGATTCCATCGATTCATCTTCATCAATGAGTGATTCAATCCAGCTTACAATTCTTCCGGCATCTTCCTGTGATAATGTGGGGTGAGCCGGCATGGCTGCAGCTCCCCAAACACCGGCACTTCCCTGTATGATCCGGTCGGCAAGCATTTCACTCGCATCTTCATCCTGGTATCGCTCCGCCATTTCTGTGTAAGACGGCCCGATAGAACTACTGGCAACTCCATGGCATGCACGACAACCCAATGTTGCAACAAGATTTTGGCCAAGAATCACATCCGTCACAATCAGGTGGCCTTCTGTTGATTCACTATCATCCGTATCGTCACTTGCTTCAATGTAATCCGCAGAAACAAAAAGATTTTCAGGTATAATTGTATCTGATAAACCATCAGGCCCCTCATTTCTGATTCTGAGATTATATTCAACCGGATGGCCAGGAAAGTAAAATGTTTGGTTTCCTATGATATCGACAAATACTTCAGGCGCCGTATTCCCTGCATAGACAGATAACGGTTCACTTCTGTCCGTCAATTGTTCTGGATCCCTGACTTCTACAGCAACATCATAATCACCAATCTCATCAAATGTGTGAGTCAGGTGAGGTTCATCCGTTTGAATGGTTTCACCCGTACTGATTTCCCAGTGGTAGGTTAGCGGATCATTTTCAGGATCATCAGCATCCACTTCAAAGCGAACCTGTAAAGGAAGTAAGCCGGATGTCAGGTCAGCACGAATGTTATGTACAACCGGTGCCCTGTTACCCGGGTTAAAATCAATCCTGGACAATCCGGCATCCGGATTTTGTGAAAACCACCCTTTTCCGTATTCAAGCAGATAAAGTTGCCCATCTGGCCCCAATTCCATATCGATGATGGAAGCAAAAGTTGTCTCATCCATAAACGGTTCCATTTTATCGAAGTCACCGTTATCGTCAAAAGTCACCACCCGGATCCAGTCACGGATCCATTCATATATGAAGAATTTACCATCGTAATATTCAGGGAGACGAGTATCTTCCGGATAAAGATCAGAGTAATAGACCGGCCCGGCCATCGCATTACGTCCACCCGTTCCTACCAATGGAAACTCTTCGGATTCTGTATACGGATACCAAATAAATGCCGGCTGAGCAGGCGGTAGCTCTTCAAGGCCGGTATTATGGGGCGACCGGTTTAACGGCCGTTCGGGATCAAAGACCATGCCCGGGGTACCGGTTGCATAATCGTATTCATTGTATGGGAAATTATCACCAACAAAGAATGGCCAGCCGTAATTACCGGCTTCCCTCGTCTGATTGATTTCATCATAACCCAGTGACCCTCTCACTCCGATACTGTCTGCCCTGGCATCCGGGCCAACATCACCCCAATAGAGATAATTGGTTTTCGGATCGATTGTTATCCTGTAAGGATTTCTTGTACCCAGCACATAGATTTCCGGCCGTGTTTTATCCATTCCCTCAGGAAAAAGATTCCCTTCAGGTATATCATAACTGCCATCATCATTCACCTTGATTCGAAGAATTTTACCACGAAGATCGTTGGTATTACCGGAAGTCCGCCGTGCATCATACTGTTCAAATCCGGGACGTTCATCAAGCGGAGCATACCCATCAAGCTGATAAGGCTGATTCGGCTGGTTAAAAGGAGTTGCGTTATCACCTGTTGAGGCATACAATAACCCGTCACTGTCAAATGCGAGTGAGCCCCCTGTATGGCAGCAGATATCACGATCTGAATGAAATTCCAGAATCATGGTTTCCGACTGCATATCAATCTGGTCATCATTAAATACAAACCGGGATAACCGGTTTACCGAGGTGTCAGCCGGAGTATAAAAAATGAAAACAAATCGATTGTCTTCAAATTCCGGATCAATGGTTATTCCGATAACCCCTTCTTCTGCATTTACATTCGGCACATCCGTCTCAAAATAAACATCAAGAAAACCGGCTTGTGAGAGTTCACCCGAATCATTTTTATAAAGTAAAATTTCACCCCTCCGCTGTGCTATCAATACATCCAGATTGGGAAGGATTGCCATTTCTGTAGGCTCATAAAGTTCACCGGTCACCAGCATCGTTTTTGTGAAGCGGTTTTCTTCAGGCACACGGTGCGTTTTTGCACGTGAAAAATCGAGCCTGTTATCTCCAATTGCATATTTGATACCTTCCAGCAGGTGTCTCAGGAATAATTCTTCTTCATAAGATTCACTGGTATGTCCGCCACCTGTATAAAATGCCCGTCCGCCGTCATATTCGTGGTACCAGGCGATCGGATGATACCCCATTTCAACACCACCTTCGTAACTGGATTCATCCAGAGTCATCAATACATTTACATTCTCATTGAAATTCTGATAGCTGTACCATTCATCTGTGCGAACCCATTGTTCGGGTAAAAATTCGGTTGATGGATGTGAATGATCCACCACTTCTATGATTCCCTCCTGCACATTCGGGTGCGGATCATTGATTCCCGGATGATCCAGGAAATAACCGCCAACCAGGCGGCCGTACCATCCCCAGTGATATTCCGTATCTGCAGCAGCATGTATCCCGACATAACCACCGCCGGCTTGTATAAAGCGCTCAAAATCGGCCTCCTGGTAATGGTTAAGCACATCTCCGGTTGTACTTAAAAAGATCACTGCCGCATAATTCTGCAGGTTCTCTTCTGCAATAAGTTCTGCATTACTGGTTGTATCCACGGCAAACCCGTTTTCAGCACCAAGCCTTTTAATTGCTTCAACACCAGCAGGAATAGATGTGTGATAAAACCCTGATGTTTTTGTAAATACCAGCACCTGCGGATCTTCTTGCTTACAGGAGGAAAAAAGGAATAACATACCCGCTAATGCTATTACGTAACCGGAAAATGTAAATATTTTTAACGACTTCATTATCAGATTTATTCATTTTTAAAAACCTTTATTAATAAGGTTTTTTCATATGAGATCAAAATCTATTCCGGCCGACCTACTGATTTTACCCTGAGTTCGATATAGAATCCTTGATCATTGCAAGGAAAGAAATCCTCTCCTCCGAAAAGAGGAGATCAAGG
>SLKH01000150.1 GCA_007134665.1 Balneolaceae bacterium | reverse complement strand
CGAACTTCTCTCATTTTAACCGATTTTTTCTCTACAGCGGCCGGATGCGCAATGCATTAATTGCCGTTCCAAGAGAAACATTTCCATCACGATACATATTTACCCAGTAATAGACGCTTTTTCTTCTCTTTTTCACCCACGGATCACAGCTTGAAAAACTGCCATTTAGCTCTTCCATAAATGACTTGATATCATCTTTTATTTCAATTTTTAATTCCTCCGGGAGATCGCTCCAGCCCATTGCATCAAATCCCTGTTCTGAAATTCTGTGATCGTGTTCTGCTTCAATGAGTACTTTTTGAAGTAACGGGTCAATTTTTTGAACATTTGGTTTTCTAATCAGCGCTTTCATTGCCATAACGGGTTTAATTAAAGTTCAAGAGTAAACTAAAACCCGGGAGTGACAACTTATTGTCACCCCTTAATATATATTTTCATGAACTCTTTTGAACGCCTGACTAATGCCAAATAAATTTGATCAAATGCACAGCAATGTGAATAGCTCATACTGATTCAGAAACATGTCACATTATCTCCAGCCTACCCGGTCCATAAGCCTGATCGCATCGGGATTGTTCACACCATATGCGGAAACATTCACTGCATCACTGTCGAACGGGCCGAATTCAGATAAAATCAAGGGGATTTCAGCATCATCGACAACTGGAAATTCAAAATTACCACCAGCAAACAGGTTTTGAGCTTCTGGCTGTGACAAATATTCCAGGAATTGAACAGCATTATCAAAATTTGGTGAGTGAGCTGCAAGTCCGGCACCGCTGATGTTTACATGCGCACCTCCATACTCTGCTGAAGGAAAATAAATTCCCACACGTTCAGCAACTTCACGATCTGATGAAGATGACGATGCTATCAACCGTGCCAGATAATAACTGTTAGCCAGCGCTACATCACATAATCCGGATGCAACGGCCCTGATCTGATCCGTATCGCCTCCCTGCGGGTTACGGGCAAAATTCGAAACCAGGTTTTGTGCCCAAACTTCTGTCTCTTCCAATCCGTGTGTTTCAATCAGGGAAGCCACTAACGATTGATTGTATATGTTGTTTGATGACCTGACACATACCCTGCCGTTCCATTGGCTATCAGCCAGTTCCCAATATCCTGTTAACTCTGAAAGGTCTACATTCTCCTTGTGATAGATAATGCCCCTCACCCTTTGGGAAAACCCAAACCAATACCCCTCCGGATCACGAAGTTCAGCTGGTATACGTTCATTTAATATATCAGAAGTAAAAGGCTGCAGGACATCTGATTCCCTTGCCCGCCACAACCGTCCGGCATCCACTGTTATCACGATATCCGCAGGACTGTTTATGCCCTCGTTTTTAATTCGTTCGATCAGCTCGTCACTTCCTCCTTCAATCAGATTTACCCGAATTCCAGTTTCATCGGTAAACCGGCTGTAGAGCTCAAGATCTGTATCATAATGCCTCGATGAATAAATATTCAGATGTTCCCCGCTTTCACAGGAGATAAATAAAAATGAGAGGATAAATAATGTTACCAGGCTTAACCTAACAGTCATCAGGGTGATTTAATTTAATTGAAATTATTTAGACTAATTCTAAATAAGTTTTTCTTTCTAAACAAGAAGGATTTATAAAAAATTACATCAATTATCCCAAAACCATTTAATCAGGCAACTGTCATTGTTTGCATCGTTAGAATTCACGTAATTATAGCAATGAAACCAACAAAATGAATGAGAGGCAATATGAAAAAGGCAATTTCAGCAGCATTTCTCGTCGGCGGATTGATCCTATTATATTTTGGATACCAGGAATCGCAATCTCTGGCATCGGAAGTGGATGAATTTTTTACCGGTTCCCCTACTGAATCAGCTACCTGGATGATGATTGGCGGTGCGGTCGCCGCTGTGTTTGGATTGGTTGGCCTGATTAGAAAATAGATATATTTATTCGTATTTGGCCAGAAATCGAAATTACGATTTCAAATCTGTTTCACCTGAGTAGATTAACTCACATCAATAACCATGTGAGAAATATTTGAGACTCCGTGAATTATCACTTTTGATAACTCTGTGGGCACATAGCTCTCAAAAGATCCCAGCGATACATACCTGTATTGTGTCCATCGTCCCAGGTGATCTTCAGGGCATGGTTACCAACAGTTTCAATATTCTTTATTTCAACTCTCCTGACGGGCTTCAAAAAAAACAAATCCATTTCATAGGTACCCATTTCATTGTGTCCGCCTCTGCACATCACACATGGACAGTTTTTCCGCAGTCCGAATAGCGGGTAAACAGACTTGTGTCCGTCTGCCCAGTCGATTTCCAGAACCTGTTCACTGTTACTGACTTCAATGGATACGGGTTTAATCGCATCACCTTCTGGCATATTGTTATTTGCCATTACAAAGATTGGTTTCTTACATTCGATTTAATCACTGACATAAGATACGAAAACCGTATGCTTCTGAGCTACCTTATTTCTATTATTGTTTGCCTGGCCGGTGGATTTATCGGTCATCATCCCGCCGTACGTTTAGACAGGCTAAACAAATCAATTGTTTTGAATTCAGTTCTTGTCATTGCTCTTCTCTTTACTTTATTGATGGCTGCCTATTTGACCGGCCTTTTCCCGCATGCAATTGCAGCACCGTTTATGATGTCGGTTTACAGTTTCATCGCTGGCTTTTTTATTGGATATGGCATTAGGCTGATTCAATTAAGAAGCGGAACCGGAAACATACTCTATATACACCGGTCGTTCTGGACCGACCATGCTCCGGGCTTTGCAGCAGTCATTATCATGCTTTATGGAATTTATCGCACTTCACTTCTTCTCGAGCAGCCGGTTACCGGCATCCGGCTCACTTCCGGCCTATCACTGATGGCCATAGGTTTTTTCGGCCTGACCCTGAGAATTGTTCCTGAATTCAGGTCCGGTGGCATTCTGTTATTAGACAAAATGATTGCCTGGAAACAGGTTTTAGCCTGGAACTGGCATTCAGAGGAAATTATACGTATAGAGTTTTTGCATAACCCCGAAAAACCAGGCGAAGAAGTCAGAGAAATACTCACAACCATTCCACCGGATGATCGATTACAGATTGAAACGGTACTTCAGTCAAAAATGGATGATGTTCTTGAAGACCGTGAAAAAATGCTTGGTTTCAGGAATAAATAAATCGAAAAACTTTATTTATCAGAACGGTTATTTACTTGTCAGCCTTTGAT
>SLKH01000380.1 GCA_007134665.1 Balneolaceae bacterium | reverse complement strand
CACAGGCACACAGGCAGTTGGCGGTGCTGCAACACAGCTTGTTAATGAGGAATTAACATGGGAAACCACTACGGTTACTAACTTTGGTATCGACCTGGCATTGTTTGGGGATCGGCTGACGTTTGCAGGTGATATCTATCGGCGGCTCACTGAAGATATTCTTTTACGTCTCCCGATTCCTGATATGGTCGGCCGTGTAGCTCCATTCCAAAATGCAGGTGTTGTTGAGAACAAAGGTTGGGAACTGTCTATAGGCTGGAGAGATAACATTGACGAATTCAGCTATAGGATAAATTTCAACCTGTCTGACAATAGAAATGAAGTTGTCGACCTGGTTGGCACCGGCCCGTATGTATTAGGTGGAAATCTTGGCGGCAGGGTGGTCATGGAAGGCCAGCCTATGAATGCATGGTACGGCCTGGAGGCGGTAGGCCTGTTTGAATCATACGATCAGATTGATTCTCATGCACAGCCTTCTGGTTGGACAACACGCCTGGGCGATATCATTTTCAAGGATCAGAATAATGACGGTGTTATTAACGATGAAGATCGTGTAGTTATTGGTGACCCAAACCCTCGATATATATTCGGCCTGAACCTCGATTTCGGATGGAGGAATTTCGATACAAGTATATTCCTGCAGGGAGTAGGTAAGCGCGATCAGTATTTAGGTCTCGGTTTTGCACAAGGCCCGGTTTGGGAAAACTATACGTCTGAGTGGCATAACGACTACTGGACACCTGAAAATCCGAATGCACGGCATCCAGCATACTACTCCAACTATAACAGGAACTACTATACGACAAACTCATGGTGGATTCTGGATGGCAGCTTCATGAAGCTTCGCAACGTTCAGGTGGGTTACACACTGCCGGAAAACATTGTCGGGCGTGCAGGCATTCAGCATGTGAGAATATATGCCAGTGGAAAAAACCTGTGGATGAGAAATAACCTGGGCATCGACCTGGATCCGGAATATCCATGGACAGTTGCTGATTACTATCCTCAGACAAGGGTAATCAGTATCGGCGCAGATATAAGTTTCTAATTTGACCAAGCATCAAAAATGAACAAAAAAATGACTTTTAAGATAAAAGAAATAAAAAATATACTGCTATCAGGCATCCTGATTCTTGGAATTGTATTTGTAAGTGCCGGATGCAGCGATGATTTCCTTACGACGGTACCGCCTGACGAAGTTTCGTCAGCAATTTTTTGGTCCGATGAGCGAGATTTTAACACAGCTCTCAACGGTACATACGAACGGATGATGGGGGTCAACCTGGATCCGATGTATTTTGATGGGGCTACAGATATAGGCTACTCTCACGCCGACTGGATGCGACAGCATGGATATGTAATGGGACGGGCAGATGCTCTGTCCGGGTGGTCAGCGGGAATGTGGTCGCGTATCTTTACCGGTATCAGCCGTGCAAACGAAATACTCGAACAGCTTGAAGGCGCGGAAGATGGTGTACTTACACCTGAAGCAGCAAGTCAGATACGTGGTCAGGCTCTGTTCCTGCGCGGTTATTTCTATCATCAGCTTTTATGGATGTTCGGTGAAGTGGCCATATTCACCAATGTCCCAACAATTGATGAAGCGATGGGAATAAGCCGTTCTTCACGAGAGGAGGTTTATAACCGGATTACTTCGGATCTGTCTGAGGCTGCAAATCTGCTGCCTCCAAATTGGTCGGGTGGACAGTATGGTCGTGCCACACAGGGAGCGGCTATTGGCTATCACGCCCGGACTGCCCTGTACGAAGCAAGCTGGCAGAAATATCATGAAGGAAATCAATCCAGGGCAGAAGAGCTATACAATACAGCAATCGACAAGGCTCAGGAAATCATAGATCTCAGTGTATACTCTTTACACCCTAATTTCCGGGAATTATTCACCTATGCAGGCGAACAAAGCAGTGAAATCATATTTGATTACCAAAAAGTTTCCGGCCAAAATGGCTGGCACGCCTGGCTGGGATTTGCACCAAGTTCAATGGGAAGTAATGTTGATGTATCACCGACCCGGCAACTTGTTGACCGGTACCCGATGGCGGATGGCCTGCCGATTAACGAGTCGCCGTTATACGACCCTGAACCACCACGCATAACCTACGATGGTAATGGAAACCCAACAGTGGAAACACTGGGTATGTATGCCGATCGGGATCCGAGGCTGTATGGTACCGTTCTGTTCCCCGGAGGAGAGTTTAACGGGCAGATTTATAATTCTTATCCATCATGTAGTGAAGGAGCACCGGAAGGTTATTGTAGTCCAACATCCGACCGGATTCTGATAACGGATTATAATAACACATATACAGGTTACATCGCTATGAAGTATGTAGACCCGCAGGACCAGTCTTCACCGACTAACAGTGGCCTTAATATCATCAAAATGCGGTATGCCGATATCCTGCTGATGTTTGCTGAGGCGAAAGTTGAGTTGGGTGAACAGGATGCTTCGGTTCAGGAGGCTCTTGCAGAGATTCGTGACCGTGTGGATCTGCCGCTTCCAATCGATATCACTTCGATGACGCAGGAGGAGGCAATCGAATTCATTCGTAATGAACGGACGATCGAACTTGCCTGGGAGGGTTTACACCTTGCTGATATTCGCCGATGGGCTACCGCTGAAGAGGTTTTGAATGGCAATGTACATGGAATCGACATTGCGGGAAGCGGTGGATCATTCTCACCCGTGCCGGGTCAGCACACAAGATCGTTTTCCTCACCACGGGATTATCTCTGGCCGATTCCGGCGAGTGAAAGAGATCTGAATCCCAATCTTGCGCAGAACCCTGGTTATTAACCAGTATACACAATACATCACCATTATTTAGAATAGTTCCGGCCATTATGTAGTGCCGGAACTATTCTTCTTTTATATCATTGTCTAAATAAATCTAAATAATTCACAAATGAGTTCATCGAAACAAGTAAATATTGCAATTATCGGACTGGGATTTGGAGCCGAGTTTATTCCAATTTACCAGAAGCATCCGAATGCGGTGACTTCGGCCAACTGGACCTGTGTGGGCTTGCTGGCCCATGAGTCGTCGATGAACGGTGGTAAAATTATGAAACTGCCGGAATTTACTCTGCGAGAATAATCGGAATTTAGTATGTTGAATGCGCTGTTATGAATATGGTTCTCTTTTTATTGCTAACCAGAAAAAAATTAATAGTTAATGATTTTAAAACACAAAACTTTTGGGATAGTCTT
>SLKH01000119.1 GCA_007134665.1 Balneolaceae bacterium | reverse complement strand
ATCTCTTCAAGGTTATCAGCAGTCTGTCCGATATTGATTGTCAGTGCAATGACCTCACATTCATACTCCTCCTGAATCCACTTCAGCATCACACTGGTATCGAGGCCACCTGAATAAAGAAGCAGACAGGTACTAAAGCTTCCCTTTTCGGCTTCATGGGAAGCAACTTTTTTATATTCTGTTGATTGATCCATTCTTAATTACTATTTAATAGTTCAGTTTTAAATTCCGTTATACTGGTATAATTCGAGTTCGGTAACGGCCGGTTTGTTGATTAAGCTTGCAAAAACACCTTTTGAGACTACCATCCTGTTTTTCGATTGATTCAGAACGAGTGAATTCGCATGGTCAATGACTTCATCGGTTACCTCAATTCCCCGGTGTGCTGGCAGGCAATGCATAAACCTGGCATTTGTATCAGCCATATTCATCAATTTCCGGTTCACCTGGTAATTTTTAAAATGAGCCAGCTTCTCTTCAAGAATGTCTTCCTCCCCCATCGAGACGAATGCATCTGTGTATATAACCTGACTACCCTTAACCGCTTCAAACGGGTCTTCCGAATGAAAAAATGACCCTCCATATTCGACTTCAAGAAGCTTGAAATATTGAATCTGTTCTTCACTCCAGTAAAAATCCACCGGTGCCGAAAATCGCATATCATGTCCGAATTTCAATCCGATTTCGATAAGTGAGAATGATACGTTATTGGCATCTCCGATGAAAGCAATGGAGACTTTTTCTTCTTTGCCGAACTCCTGTTGAATTGTATATAAATCAGCCAGTGCCTGCATTGGATGATGAAGATTACAGAGGGCATTTATGACCGGAATGTCAGCATTCTCAGCCATTTCCTTAAGGGTTTCATGTTTATAGACTCTCGAAAAGATAGCGTCGCACCACTGGGATATATTTTTAACAGTATCAGTCAGTGATTCCCTGCAGCCAAACGGGTCTTCTTCATATTCAAATACAGTTTTAGGGTCAGCATGCATTACATTACCGCCCAGATGCGTAATTGCAGCTTCAGTGCCAATTTTGGTTCTGAGTGACGGCTTTTCAAAAACAAACAGGATATTTTTTTGAGCCAGTAATAGCTGAGGTGTATTCTGCAGGCTCTCACTGATATTTATGAAGCTCTGCAACTGCTCCGGCTCGTATTCTCCGATTGTCAATAGATCTTTCATGGTTTTTTGGTATAAAGTAATGATTAAAAATTTGTTGGTTCCGGGGTTTGTCGAAAGGAGATACTTACCTGAAAGCAAAAAAAAACCCGCTCAAATTCAGCTTGAGCGGGCGTGTAAGAAGTCCTTTTGAACTACACTATTCTCACGCGCCCACAGGGCGGCGACGGCGGCGTGCATATAGGCTATTTGTATGTGTAGTTTTTAACATAGCTTTAAAGTAAAAATTTTTCACTAAAAGATGCAACTACTTTATTCTCCTAAGATTTAAATTTTAACAAAGATTTTAGATACATTGTCCGAATGACACAGCCATTGCATGTGTTTAAAAGCAATAAATCATCATAAAATTAAATTTACTCAACCATGTTATACCGATTTTTATCAATTTTGCTACTTTCATTTCTAATGATTTCCTGCGCTCAGGAACAAGAATTACCTGAGCCCGGAGACGATATTCCAATACACGACAGAATGGTTGCAGTTATACACCCGACTGATGGTAATGAAGCAACCGGTATTGTTACATTTACCCGTGAAGGAGAGAATGTCAGGGTTATTGCAACAGTCTCCGGGCTTGATCCTGAGAGTTTACATGGTTTTCATGTCCATGAATATGGAGACTGCTCCGATGAATCTGCACTATCAGCCGGAGGGCATTTTAACCCTTATGGTATGCCTCATGGTGGCCCAACGGATACGGATCGCCATGTAGGTGACCTGGGCAACCTGGCTTCTGATGAGAATGGAGTTGCAACCGTTGACTTTGTTGATGAAGTGCTGGAATTGGATGGCATGTTTACAATCCTTGGCCGGGGAGTTGTGGTTCATGCGCAGGAAGATGATCTCGAATCTCAACCTGTCGGAGATGCCGGAGCAAGAATCGGCTGTGGTGTGATCGGTGTAGCAGGGCCGATTGAGTAATCATCAACAACATTTTTATCGGGGGATATGTATTCATATTCCCCGATTTTATAATTAAAATCCTTAGAATGCTTAGGAAAATCCGCACATTCAAAGCGGTGATTTTACCGGAGGTCGTTGCTGATCTGCTGAACAAGTTCAATGGCCCATCCGCATAGATGACCATGAATCTGCGGGATCAGCGCAATCTGCGGGAGATTATTGCGGAATTTTCACAATGAAAGAAAAATATGGATTATATATCAATTTCAAGACCGAAAAGAGCAAAATTTATCCACGAGAAATTATAGACCTCATCCACATCTGCTCCGCCCTCAAGCAGGCGATAACCTGCAAATAAACTCCATTTCTCTGATAACCCGAAGTTAAACATCACTGCTGCATCGGTGGCCCTCCCCTGCGGACCTGCAAGAGTTTCGGCATCCACTATTATCGAATGCAAATTTCCAATATGCCTTTCAACATAAAGGTGTACCAATGGAACAAACCCGACATCTGTATTGGAATCGAATTGATTTGGCTGTACCAGTTCAATTTTAGCATCACGGATCAACCCGGCTACACCAGCACCCAGCACCCAACCGTTTCGATCGTAAAATTGATACCGATAGGTTAGCCTGTATGTATTGAATTTATAAGTTCCATCAACAGGGGTTTCAGCCACGAAATCAGTTTCCTCAAAAAAAACCGGCTCATTAAATATTCCGGTACCGATTTTTGTCAGTGGTGCAATTAGAAATCGAACTGTATGACGATCCGAAAAGGTAAAATTTACCCGGAATCGATAATACGGAGCTACTTCCCTACCAATCAGTTTGATCATATCAAAATCCGTTCCGCCTTCATTGGGTATTCTCACATCGTTCCGGCTAAACCAAAAAAGGCCGGTCTCAGCTTCAACAGATACATCCTGGCTGTTAGCGGGAACCGGGTAAATGAATACCAGACTTAGTGGCAGTATGACTAATATAATACAGAAGGGATATGTATTCTGGCGAATCGTAAGCTTTCGGATTTGAAATTTATGATGAAATTGAAAGAATTTTTAATCCACGTTTGATTCTCAACAACTTGTCAATGATAAATTAAATGATTCATTCAGAGTTTTATTCCATATTACGATGGAT
>SLKH01000219.1 GCA_007134665.1 Balneolaceae bacterium | reverse complement strand
TCGCGAATGTCACCATTTTCATCAATATACGGTTCACTGGATGCATCATATCCTTCCCGGGTTCCGATGAACTGAATGGTGTAATCAACACCCTCTTCCGGTTTGATGTGTACCGCGTATTTAGATCCGTCGGATGTAACTTCAAGGATTTCGACACCGGTCGTCCCATAAAAATCACCGCTTTCAAGTGCACGGACGATGTGTTCCGGGGTCAGGTACCGGGTGCGTACTTTTACCCAGCCGCGGCCGGGCCGGGCAGTTTCCGATTCACTCTCTTCATAATGATGAGCGTCATCCACAGATATACCGTAAACCGGATTTAGCCCCAATTCACCAAGCCGTTTGGTTAGAACGATATCCCAGATCCGTTCCAGGTTTTTTGCCCCATCTTCATCACCGAAATTGATGACACCGCGGTGGCCGTTATACACTTCAAAGAGTCTCAGGTTTTCCACAGGAGCCATGTCTTCGGCTGTCACGGCATGGCGGAAATTGGGATGGTTAAGATGCGGTATCATCTCCTGCCCGGTTCGTTCCCGCTGTTCAATGACAGAATCGATATTCAGGCGGATGGTTTCTTCCACAGTCTCACCGGTTTGCGGTTCGATGTATTCAAGGATATTGGTTGCATTCACATGAACCACATGCTGCGGTTCGGTGATCTCTTCTGCATCAATGATGATAAACCGCCCGGCTTTCTCAAACAGTGCCTGTACTTCATGGAGGGGCTTCAGGCGGACTTCCAGGCCGTTTTCGGACTCTCTCGTTTCGACCCAATTCTCCCCAAACCGTTCCAGATAAAGGTCATACACATCCATACCGCCACCGGATTGGGCAAACCTGTTTTCTGCCGGGTCGATCCACTTTTGTCCCCGCATCAGAATATTGTGATCGGAAAGAGCGAGAAAGTGATACCCGTGTTCGTAATACCACTGAGAGACGACTTCTGGAAACTGGTCACCGTCACTCCAGAGTGTATGAGTGTGGAGATTACCTTTCCACCAGTAAAATCCGTTTGCATCCGGCAGGGGAGGTTCATAGTCGCCTGCATGAGGGAGAAAACTGTAGTCTACCGGGAGGTGAGTGTGTGGATGGTTTGATTGTTCGTTATGATGTGAATGGGTGGTACCATCACTGTGAGTATGGGTATGAGAGCGATCCTGTCCGTTAAGAGTCACCATGCCGGATAAAAAGAATATTAGCAAAGTTAAAATGGTGACAGATCGAACAGCACAGAATCGATTAGTTGCACGATTGTATTGATTAGGTTTATTGCGGAAAGTCATCGATATCAGAATATGAGCTTGGTTGACATTTGACAAACTGAACAGTACTAATATATCTGAACCCTTCCAAACTGGCTGGGTTTATCTTCTGGAGATTCTTTTAATTGCTTTCCAGATAAAAGATCCGATGAAACCGGAAGTTATCCCGATACCCATTGATATTAGAAGAGCCATCGTAAACTGGGCGTGGATATAGTTGGTGATTAAAATACCCCCGATAAAATGTAGTACCGTTGCGATCACGTACCCAACGGTGAATGATGTGACCATATCCCAGGTTTTTAGGTTTACAAAGAAGAGAGCCGTAAATGAACCGATCACTCCTGTAGCCAGCCACAGCAGCAAAAAATTCGGGTCGGTAAAATCCATTAATCGCAGGGAACGAGTCCAGATCGGCAAGCCTGCTGCAATCGTTGCAATCAGAATGGAGATCATTTTGTAATTTTGCCGGCTCGATTCAATCACGGTGTTATGTTTTAATATTGTAGATTTGAATGTAAAGGAGGGGAGTATATCACTTTTTTGGATCAGGTATCAATAATCAAGTGATGCCCGGAACCGCAAAAATTCGTTGATATTGTTCATGTCTATGACTCCAACGATTTGACTTCCCGACATAACAGGGAAAAAGTTTTTGTTTCCGCTTCGCAATTCACGATAGGCATTGGTGAGCGGATCACCGGGTGTCAAGGTTTTAAAATTTTTATCCATTACATCACGCACATTTGCGCCGCGCCCGTATTGCTGAAGTGCATCGGCAAAGTCGGACATCAGAAGTATTCCCCGGATACCCATTTCGTCAGCAACAACAAAATCGGTTTCGGTACCTTCCAGAATTCGATCAACTACATCGTTGAGAGTGTGATCAGGATGAAGTATGGTAAACTTGGTGATCATGGCATCCCGGACCAGGTGCCCGGTCAGAAGGTTGAGCTGCATCACCATCACGTTCTCCGACTCTGCACCGAAATAGATGAACACTGCAATCAGAGCAAGAATAAAATTGTAGAACAGGCCGATAAAGAAAAAAGCGAGTGCAAGGAACTTGCCGAGTGCAGCAGCAGTCTGGGTTGCCCGGACCCGCCCCATTTTTATCGAGAGCAGGGCTCTGAGTACACGCCCGCCATCAAGCGGAAAAGCAGGGAGCATATTGAACAGGACGAGTGCTAAATTAGCTGCAAACAGGTAAAACATAAAGTTGTCGGCAGAAATCCCGGTCAGTTCCTGCTGCAGGGTTTCCGGGTCCTGGCCGAGAAATGCATCGAGCGGTACAAAAGGCAATAGTATCAGTGCGATGACAACATTTACAGCCGGCCCTGCTATTGCAACCATAAATTCCGCTTTCGGATCTTCCGGTACCTCTTTCAGGCTTGCAACTCCGCCAATAGGCAGCAGGGTGATGCTGCGAGTACCAATCCCGTACTTACGGGCGGTGAGTGCATGGCCGAACTCATGAAAAACCACACATAAAAAGAGAGCAAGGATAAACCCTGTACTCCAGATCATGTCGGAGACCGTGCCCTCCTGGGAATAAACGAGGAAAACGATAAACAGGATCAATAGCCAGAATGTCCAGTGAATCTGGACCCTAATACCTGCATATTTTCCAAGGTTTAAGGATGCACTCACAAATTTTAATCAAGTTAGTTTCTTCTGTTATCCTTCAGAATTTACTTTTTACTTTACTGAATGTCTGTTTCAGATCATCAGTCGTTTTTTCAATTCCGGATTTCAACTCCTCCCAGGCATCTTCACTTGCATGTTCAAGTTCTTTTAGTTTTTGACGTGCTTTTTTCTGCTTTGCTTTCAGCTCTTCGATATGTTTTGAATAATTCACCTGTGCATCAGCTTTTGCTTTGTCTGCTTTGGCTTTCAGCTTGTCAATATCCGCCTTCCATTCATCGAGTTGTGCTTCAATTTTCTTTTTATAGGCTTCTCTGTTATTCATT